>MHYB01000033.1:2896-5947 GCA_001824635.1 Planctomycetes bacterium GWF2_50_10 | reverse complement strand
CTGGGGGGTGTTAAGAGGTGGTGGGCGTTATCAATGGGGATTCAGGGGGGTAGTTGGGGGTGGAGGCGAAATTGATTATTGATTATTGATTATTGATTATTGATTATTGATTATTGATTATTTTAATTTGGAATAGCATGGAGGGCCTGTAATTTTTTTTGGCCAATGGGGGACGGGGTGCGTATAATGTGTTGGTTATTTTCAGGAGATTGAAATGTTTGAATTTGGGTTGTTGGCTTGGGGTATGCCGGGCGGCTGGGAGTGGATAATTATTCTTGTTATTGCTTTGCTGATTTTCGGCAGCAGGCTGCCTGCACTTGCCAAGGGGATGGGTAAGAGCCTTTCGGAATTTAAGAAGGGAATCAAGGAAGGGACTGGAGAGAGTAGACAGGAGTCAGAAGACAGGAGACAGTAGGCCAGGAAAACTCGAAGCACGAAGCTCGAAATCCGAAACAAATTCGAATTTCAAAACGAGGAAAATCCAAAACAAAGGCGAAGACGAGGATAAGAAAAATCACGGATTACTCGGATTAACACTGATTTAAAATAGAGGAATTTTGTCACAGATTCCAGGGGTTAAATCAGAAAAGAAAGTTAACCACTGATTAGCACGGATTAACACTGATTTTAACAAAGCGAAGAGAAAATAAACTTAAACGCTGATTCCGCTGATCTCGCTGATTTTAAAAAATCAAAATTATAAAGCTCCGCAAAGGCGGGGCTTTTTTTATGCGCTGGTTTTTGGGTGAAGAATAAGTCAACGGCAATGTAGGGCCTAGAGCATCACAGAAAAAAGTCTGCTAGCGGCGATTGCCTCGCTGCGTAATGTGCCGCGGATATCCCCGTGCAACTACTCGTGCCAGTCTTGCCATACAAAAATAATACGGACAACATAAACGTCTGTCAATAAATTAGTATGGTGTTCCCAGATTTCAAGATTTCGTCCTTATAGTCCGTATATTCTATTACCTGCTAATAGTTCTTTCCCAATATTTGTTGTGAGCCATTGGCAAAATCAAACAAAATTATTTTGCCCTTTCCACTTCCAGAGCTGTCAGAGGTTTCAGCAATTAATGTAATAAATCTGCCATCCTTCGACATCGATAAGTCCGAAATATAGCAGCCTAAATTAGTAATCCTTTTGACTGTTTCTGAATGCCGCAAGTTTATAGAGAATACATCATACTTAAATTGCAAATTTCTGTCATCTACAAACAAAATGGCAGATTCATCTGGCATCAACCGAGCAGAATTCATGCCATTTACAGCCGATATGATAAGATGCTTTGTTGAATCATCGTTTTCCATAACCCACAACTCATTATCATAGTCTTTGTTATGTTGTATGAAAAAAAGCTGTTTATCAGTTGTATAAGCCACTGGAACCTTGTAATTGCGGTCATTAGTCAATTGCCGAATATCGTTTCCGTCAGTTTTGATCGCGAAAAGTTCAATAGAACGAGGAGGGTTTTTGTCATATTCGTACCATTGTTCTGAAAAAAACAGATTTTTACCATCAATCGAGAATGCCAGTGCTATTTTCTCATGACCGGTGCGAGTCAACTGGCATATTTCCATGCTAGCACAGTCTCTAATGAAAATCTCAGTTGCAACTCCCTGAGTGGCTGTGAATACCATAACACTTCCGTCAGGAGAATAGGTTATGTTACGAACATTCCGCATTTGAGGAAGAAATCTCTCTATCGCATCGTTAGCAATTTTTAAGATATAAGGCTCGCCCTGATAACTTTCATGGTCACTTAAAAATATAATGTGCTGACCATCTGGGGTGAATAATGGCAAAACCTCCCAATATGGAGAGGTTGTAAGGCGCTCTAAGCTCGAGCCATCGCTTTTCATTATATAGAGTTCTGAAGATTCATCCTTAAGAGATGTGAAAACAATTTTTTTATTATCTGGTGATATCGCTGTGGAAGAATTAAAATGTCCGCCGCCCAGATAACGAGCGCCGAGCCCTTTCTCGGGGTCATAATGATTCGAAGGCGAACTTAATTTCTTTATTTGTTCAAGCTCTTCTTGTAAAGGACTTCGATATTTTTGGCTGATCTCTTTTATACGGTATTTACCCTTGCCTTTTTTGACTATCATGTTTGTTTCAGAAATCTCTGCATATCCATCTTCAAGATACCCTTCTACATAGGCGACCTTAATTTCGTCTCCTAATATTTCGAAACGTGGCTGTACAAGGATGTGATGCTGCACCATTTGGATAAAATTGAGCTTACTCAAACTGCGTAAATATTGATCTACTGATAACGCTATAGGAGACACACTGTCCTTGAGAACATGAATTTTTGCTCCCGATGAGAAAAACCTCTTGGCTTTGAGTGGTGTTAATACTGGAGCATCTGCAAATCGCTCAGGGGCGGTACAATCAAGATATTTATCAACAAATTCGGATACCGATGCTTCACTCTGGCCTGTATAAAGTGCAACTCCAACTAGTGCAAATACGATTGGTAATGAAACGAAAAAGCATTTCTTCATTCTTTTCCTCAAAAGCTCAAAATCTCAAAATCTGAAATCTGGGGATACCATACTCATTTCTTTTCACTTTCGGCAACACCTTGTGTTGTTGCTGGGTTTTCGCCCTGCTTTTTAAGGCTTTAGCATCCTGTCCAGAATCTTTGTGCCTCCCCGATGGCCTTTCCAATCCCTCCGTTTCAACATTTTTGCCCCATAATAACCTGCTATCCTCTGTCGTCAACAACTACTTTTCTATGTTTATAAAAAAACCGTCCGGAATCGTTTCGCGATCGCTGTTTAGGCAGGCCCTTCGGCTAACGCCTCAGGATGACCGAGAGAGGGAGGAATTTGAGGTTTACAGGGGGTGGGGTTGGGGATAGAATGCCTTGCTTTGGGCATTTTTAGGGTAACAGGAGTTTATATGCAGAAAGTTACGCTGATAACAGGGGATGGGATCGGTCCGGAAATAGCTGTCGCGACGCAGAGGTGCGTTGATGCTACAGGTGCAAAGATAGAATGGGAGATCGCCGAAGCGGGCGTCGACGTGATGGCAAGGCTGGGGAC
>MHYB01000033.1:1429-2793 GCA_001824635.1 Planctomycetes bacterium GWF2_50_10 | reverse complement strand
TACTTGCGGCAGGCGCTTGATCTTTATGTGTGCCTGCGGCCCTGCAAGAGCTATAAGGGGGTGCGGAGCAAGTATGACAACATCGACCTTGTGATAGTTCGTGAGAATACCGAGGACCTTTACGCGGGTATCGAATTCGAAAAAGGCAAGGACGATACTAATGAGCTGATCAACTGGCTCAATAAGCACAGCAAGAGGCAGATAACAAGTGACGCGGGGATAAGCATTAAGCCTATCACTGTGCGGGCGACGGAGAGGATATTCAAATACGCATTCGAATATGCCAGGGCCAACGGACGCAAGAAGGTTACGTCGGTGCATAAGGCGAACATCATGAAATTCACAGACGGGCTGTGGCTTGAGGTGAGCAGGAATATGGCTAAGCAGTACCCGGATATCGAGTTCGACGACAGGATAGTAGATAATATGTGCATGCAGCTTGTGCAGAAGCCTGAGCTTTATGATGTTATCGTGCTGCCTAATCTTTACGGTGATGTTTTGAGCGATCTTTGCGCGGGGCTTATCGGCGGGCTTGGAATGGCACCGGGTGCCAATATCGGGGAAAAAGGCGCGGTATTCGAGGCGACGCACGGGTCGGCTCCGAAATATAAGGGGCTTAATAAGGTTAATCCTGTGGCTTTGATACTTAGCGGCGTATTGATGCTGAGGCACATGGGGTATGTCAAGGAAGGCAACAGGCTTGAAGCGGCCGTTGCTGCGGTCGTAGCAGAGGGCAAGGATGTTACTTATGACATGAAGGCAGATCGCAATGACCCGACGGCGGTTGGGACTAGCGAGATGGCGGATGCGATCATTAAAAAAGTGCAAAGTGCTTAGTTCCTAGTGCTTAGAAGAAAGAAGACGGATGAGCGGAGCCGGGATGGTCAGGTTGCTGGACAGGGCAAATCAGAGGCCGGGAGCGGTTTTGCTTCGGGCTTTGCTGATGCCGGCTGGGTGGGGATATGGGCTGATCACGGGGGCGAGGAACTGGCTTTTTGATAAGAAAATTTGCGCGGCTTATAATCCGCGGGTGCTTACGATAAGCGTGGGCAATATAACGGCGGGCGGGACGGGTAAGACGCCGATCGTGATCTGGCTGGTGAATAAGCTGGCGGCGGCTGGGCAGAAGCCGGCGGTGCTTACGCGGGGGTATAAGAGCAAAGGCGGCGCGATATCGGATGAGCCTGCGATCATCGAGCGGGCGTGCGCGGGGGTGAAGGTGCTGATCAATTCAAACCGGATAGCTTCGGCGAGGCGGGCGGTTTATGAACTGGCGCGGGATGTGCTGGTGCTTGATGATGGATTTCAGCATCGGCGGCTTGCGAGGGATGTTGATATTTTGGCAATCGACGCGACGCGGCCGT
>MHYB01000033.1:260-1362 GCA_001824635.1 Planctomycetes bacterium GWF2_50_10 | reverse complement strand
TGCGGTGATAATTACCCGGTGCGATTTGGTGGAAAAGGACGAACTCGATGTCATAATCGACAAGATCGAAGAGACTAATCCCAAGGCTGTGATAGCTACTAGCAGGCATAAGCTGGGCGAGGTGCGGTTTGGGGATGGGAGCGCGGCTGGTATCGGTGAGATGGCTGGGAAGAAAATATTCGCTTTCTGCGGGATTGGGAACCCGGAGGCTTTTTTCGGCCAATTGCAGAAATGCGGGCTGGAGGTGGTCGGAAGGCGGGTTTTCGCGGATCATCATAATTACAGCCAGGGGGAGCTGGATGCGGTTTTGGCAGAAGCTGAGCTTGCTGGTGCCCAGGCGGCGATAACGACACAGAAGGATTATCTCAAGCTGGAGCGGCTGGAGGCGGGCGGGAAGGTAAAATTGGGTTTTGCGGGGGTTAGGCTGGAATTTATTGAGGGGGAAGATAGAATACTGAAATTGATTATTGATGATTGATTATTAAGAAAGTTACGGGTTGCGGGTTGCGGGTTCAAGAGTAGGCGTAACTGCTTTCTAAACGCTGAATGCTAGGAATATGATGTATACGAAGTTACTTAAGACTGTTACGAACCTGGGGTCGCCTAGGGTTTTGCTTGCGGGCGACTTTATGCTGGATAGTTATGTTTATGGTGATGCGCTGCGGATTAGCCCGGAGGCGCCGGTGCCGGTGCTCAAAGTCGTCAAACGAGAGCATGCGGCGGGCGGAGCGGGATCGGTAGCTGCGGACCTGGCAACGCTGGGGGCTAAGGCTATCTGCATCGGGACCATCGGTGATGACAGCAACGGGCGGATACTCAGCGAGATGCTCTGTGGGGCTGGGGCGGATATCGCAAATATTATCACGGTCGGAGGGCGGCCTACGATAAGCAAGCAGAGGCTGGTGGGGCTTGCACAGCACAGGCATCGGCAGCAGCTGATGCGTATAGATGAAGAAGATACGAATCCGTATTCGGCAGATGAATATGAAAAGATATTCGCGGCGTTCAGCGCGGGGCTGGGCAGGTGCGATATTGTTTGTTTGCAGGATTATAATAAAGGTATCTTTGAGCCTGCGTTTTGCCAGAGGCTCATTGGGGCGGC
>MHYB01000033.1:0-204 GCA_001824635.1 Planctomycetes bacterium GWF2_50_10 | reverse complement strand
GGGCTTGCTACGGGCTTGCAGATCGAGACGGAGCAGGACGCGGCGCGGGCGGCTGATATGCTTGCCCAGAAATTTGATATCGAGGCGGTGGTCATCACGCTGGATAAGGAAGGCGCGTACCTGCGGACGAAAACGGTGAGCGAGATCGTGCCGACGGTAGCGCGGAGCGTTTACGATGTTACCGGGGCGGGCGATGTGGTGCTT
>MHYB01000032.1 GCA_001824635.1 Planctomycetes bacterium GWF2_50_10 | reverse complement strand
TTCGTGGCGATCCTTTCCAAAGCGGTTCTAATGAGCCAAAAGACTAAAGTAAGCGTAATGTATGTCTGCAGAGAGCACCGTTTGCTTTGCGTTCCCCGAGGCTCTTCCGGGCCTGTTCTGAGCGCAATTGCGGCGGTGCTCTATTTTTTGCGCTGCCGTATATAGATCGGAAACCTTGAATGGGAGGCAATCTATGTACAGCATTGAGAGGTTAAATAAATTCCTTTGGTGCGTTGTGATTCTAATGCTCGCTGCCGGAATTTTTTGTAAGTACAGATACAAACACAATCGGCTCACCGTCTACGACCTCACCTGGCACACCAACGACAGCAATGGCCAAATAGATCACAGATGGCGATACTTTATAGACCCGCAAACCCATTTGCCGCGAAAGATCGAAAAGTACAACAAGCCTGCCCCCGCCCCCGACTACATCCTAAAAGAAACCCTACTGATCACCTATCCATCTGATGATGAGATTGAAAAGTTTTTAAATCGCAAGGTTAGGAGGATTTCTAAGTGCAAAAGTAGTGAGTAGTGAGGTGTGCCAGAGGTGCTGGTTGCGGGTTTCAATGCTGGGTTACAGAGTGCACTGATTTGAAGATGATTTCGCAGATGTTGTTTTACGGCTCGGGCCGGAAGACTACGAGCTAATAATGAGGAAGAGAATTTTAGATTTAGGGAGAAGGAGGAGGTTGAGGGGTCTTATTCCACAGGCTTACGCCGGTGGCGAGTTTTGTCGGACACGTTTCCAAAATAGTACAATTTTCCCTTTATCTTCTTGCAAAACCAGCCTGTTCTATGTAGAGTTAGCGAAAATTTATCAGAACGAGTTTTTCGTTTAGATGTGTGTGCATGGAAAGAGTCTTTTTGCAATTAGGTTCGCAATCCAACTTAACCAGGGGTATTGTGATCTGCAATTTGGTTGTAGTCAAGGTTGTAGTTTCCGTCAGCACATAACAGGCAAATATCTGTAAGTCTTTGTTTTAAAAGAACTTGGGTCGGTGCCCGAGCGGCCAAAGGGGACGGGCTGTAAACCCGTTAGCGTAAGCTTACGTTGGTTCGATTCCAACCCGGCCCATTAAAGCCTCGCAGGATGCTGCGAGGCTTTGTTTTTTGCCGAATTTCGCGGATTCATTACTTGGAATCTGCGTAATGCAAGGCCCTGCGGACGTATGCTGCGGCCGCATTTTGCGCCGCGTCAGTTTCGCCTACCAGAAGTTTTGCGGCTCTGTCAAAATATTCCTCCGTTACTTGCAAGTAATGCTTTCTTGCAACCGCTTTTGAATTCCCGATCCAGGCACAGACAACATGTTCAGGCCAGGTCTCCGCTAATTCCGTTTCACGGGTGCTGCGTAGATTCTGGAACAATTTAGGCCAGTGTTTAGACCTGCTTTGGTGATAATTCGCTGGAATTGAGTTCGCAAATTACAATTGCGGCGTCTGTACCGTGTTATCACATATTCTGTTCCAGGCGCTGCCTCTTCGAATACCTGCCGCAGGTAAGGAAGCAGTTCAGGAAACAAAGGTACAAACCGAGATTCGTGCCCCTCCAAGTGCTCTGTCTTGGGACTTCGGACAAGCATTTTTCCGCGTTCCCAATCTATGTCCGACCACCGGAGTAAAAGGTGCTCTGAAGGACACCTTAGGCCGCCATAGCGGCTCAAGGCAAACAATAATCGCCACTGGGAATCCGGGCACGCTTCAAGCACTCTTTCAGCTTCGTTGCGTGTAACGTAATAGAATTTTGCAGGATTACCCTGTACCGCAGCTTTAAGATCGATAAAAGGATTTGCAGCAATAAGTTTTTGACGTACAGATGCAGTAAAGAATTGTTTCGCGACGCCGGATCTGCGGCGGACGGTATTAATTGCCAGCCCTTGTCCCACCAGATATAGCCGCCATTGGTCCGCGGCACCAGGTGTAATGTTGTGCAATGGCCTGTCTTTTCCAAAAAATGAAATCAACGTGCCTGCGGTCTGCCTGTAGGAAATTATCGTCGCAGGTTTAACGTCATGGCGTTCAGTAATCTAGGCATGTAAGAAAGCTCCGAGTCGCATACTCTTTCGCTGCTCAACGAGACCGACAGTGGCCAGCTTATCATACATTGTCTCGTCAAGGCCAGTTAGCCATGTAGCGGTTGCCTCATCTACGACACCTGTTACCAGGCTTTGTATCGCAGGTGATGGATTTTTGCATGGAGGTTTCGGCCTATCCCAATCAGGCGATGGCCTTTTGCGGTGCGCTTGCATTGCAGTCGTATCTGTGCGGACGCAAGGTAAACAAGTCAGTCCGCAGAACATGGTACATTTAACCGAAAAGCCGGTGGAACTGGCTGTGCGAGCATTGCAGTACTCATCGCAGGTCGGTGAAAATGTGCTTGATCTATTTGGCGGCAGCGGCTCGACCCTTATGGCGGCTGAGCAGACCGGCAGAAGAGCGTTTCTTATGGAGTTGGATCAGGCATATTGCGATGTGATTGTCCAGCGACGGGAAAAGTTTACCGGCAAGAAAGCGCAAAGACTGCAGGCTACCGGAGCAAACTGATGAACTGTGCAAAATCAGTATTTTTTAAGGCGTTTGCAAATCGCTCATCGGCGGTCACCATAACACCATGTGCCTTGATAGCCAATGCCAGATACAAGCTGTCATATACTGTTCGGCTGGTTTCAACTGCAATTTCAAAGGCACTTGCAATGAGGGATTCATTGTCATGAATTTCAATGGGCAACGACAGAAAATCATCGACGATCTGGGATGCCTCATCAGCATTGAGAAGATGACGCGAATGCAGCTTGCAAATTATGTTACCGACCTCAGGCCTGATAAGGTCCGGAGCTATCAGTTCACGTTTGCCGCTAAGGAACCTAAGTGCTGCGATAGAGCCATCTTCCGGTATAAACCATTTGATCGCGACGCTTGCATCTATGATCAGTGTTTTCATCGGCCCCTGTCTTTACTAAGCATATTTGTTGTGTCAGGGAATTTACGTCCTGCTAATTTCTTATGCCACTGCCGGGACCGCTTTTGCGCCTCGCCAGCCGATAAGCCGGCCGACTGTGTCAGAATTTGCCGTGCCTCTCCCTGGAGACTGCGACCATGCTTTTTTGCACGCACCTTAAGTTTTTCCACTACATCCGATTCAAGATCGCGAACGAGTATTTGTGCCATTTTATTACCTCCAAATTGCTATCATAATGATAGCGGTTCTGCCATTACATGTCAATGGACAAAAAAAGCCTCGAACCATCCGGGGTGGGGCGTGTGTGGATCAAGATCAATTCGATGCACTTTATGGCAGGAAGTTTGCGCAGATAATTGTTTTGCCAAGTTACACGGGCAATATAGGCGATAGCTCTAATTTTTGCGGATTAAGTGCCTCCTAGATATTGTTCCAGGGAACCGGGATATTTTCGCTTAAACTGGGCAAGTATTCCGCAGGTAATTACATCGATACTGTTTGTGATATACTGGCTGTGGATGGTGAGCAGGGAACACTGAATTTAAATCTGCCGCTAATGAAGACACCCGCCATTGCGAAGTGACTGATTGCTATGTCAATGCAGGACTTGCAAACCTGCTGCCAAATGGGAGTATCGGTGCTGACGTGCATAATTTACGGGTTTCAGGCGGTACTGTAACTGTTGAACCGGAGGCGTTCCATTACAGGCGGGCATATTCAGCGACAGGACGGACTGTGAGTAATTCAGGTGGATATGTTCGTGTATCTGTTGTGGGAGATTTTTCCGCGTATATAGGCTACTGGGCGTACTTTAGGGCCACAGGCTATATAGGTGACAGGTATAAGATCAAGGCCGCAGGCAGTAATTACGTGGACCTGTGGTGTCCCTATACTACAGCACCAACAGATGCTGTGATATATTTCGGTGACACATTCATGAATCTCTACCAGGATGGCGGCGTGGTTGTAACAAACAGCCCCATCGGCCTCTGCAGGCGCACAGATGGTGAATGCAAAGTGGGCATGGCTGGCACATATCCCACCGAGGCAGGATGCCCGCATATATTTGATTTTAAGCAGGCTGAAGGGAGTTTTGAATGGGCCGCCAACTGCGATCCCGCAAACGGAGTTCCCAAGATAAGTGAATTGCTCCTCCAGGGCGGTGAGCTCGTGGCAACAGGCAAGACTACAAAAATGGTTGGTGATCGCTGGGGCTCAAATACATGGAAAGTAATGCGCGGAGCTACGCTGGATTTGGATAATGCCAGCGGGATGGTGATATTTGGAGGGTCTAATGTTAAACTCAAAAGTTACGGCGGGTCTATTGTTCTGCCTACTGGGACGGTTGTGTCGTGGTAAGTCATTGGCTATGGCAGTTCGATTACTTGTTTGTTGGGCGAACAAGATTTAAAATGTCCTAGAAGCCATTTCATAACCTCCTTAGAGTTGTGATTACACAAGCTATATGAAAGAAAGCTCGATAAATAAGTCTGCGGCAGTTGCCCAGCCGCGAGAACATGCGTTCGACTTTCCATCTTCATTTGAAACGTCGCAATGCTCTGCCATCTTGTGTAGGCTTCTTGTATCTTCTATTGCGATGCGGACAGACAAGTTTTATGCCTCGCTGAGCAAGACGTTTTCGCAGCGGGTCCGAATCGTAGGCTCGATCCGCGATAAGATGTTTTGGTGCACCCGGGCCACATCGCGGAACTGCTATCGTTTGGAGCGTCTTTTCGACGAGCTTGACTTCCGCCGGAGACGCAGAGTCCAGGTGGTTTCCCAAAGGAATACCTTCGCCGTTGACCACCACCATCCACTTTGTTCCTTTGCCTTTTTTGGTCTTTCCGACACATTGGCCTCTTTTTAGTAGGTGCGAAACTTCCGTCACTGACCATCTTAGTCCTCCATTAGGGTTTTAACCACAACAAAAAATCGTTCAAATGGAGTACTTACGATATCGACTTACAAAAAGCGAAACTTATTGTACGTTATCTACCGAAATGGCTTCTAATAGAAATTTAGTAAGTGCTGTTATGAGAACGAGAAAATTGAGCCATCCCACTAAAGCAGCCTTTGGATCCAGCGGTTGGATTTGAAAACCATTGTGCAACAGGCTCAGTTGTTTAAATTAATGATGCGCGAATACTTGACATGCCCCGGTTCATAGGATTGCACGTTCTCAAAAGGCCGCTGAACAAAATTTTTTTACTTCAATAAATTTTGATGGCTGAGAAACAGTTTTGATAAGTCTTCAATAGTTTTTGTTTATCATACCCCAAAGACATGTAGTTCGCCGAAAGGCTTATTATTGTCCTGAAAATCTATCTTATCATAAAAAAGCAAGGTGCCTCGATTTTTTTAAAAACGCGGCACCTCACCCAAAACCTGCAAGCTAAATCAGATGGTGTTTACATCAATAGTCAACCTCGACTAAGAGATCCTCAAGAGTAGCCGTAGGCTTGCCATCGCCAAGGGTCATCTCAATTTTGTTCCAGCCGTCATTGACATCTGCGGCATTTGCAGAATAGTGAAGCCAACAATTATCATTAAAGGTGAAGTAGCTACTTGCGTTACTGTCATTTTTCTTTGTATCAATATGCAGCATTTTCTGAACATAAGCAACTGTTTCGACAGTGGCTTTTGACTGATTATATACTGCTAATGCCCCTACCGTGCCATCGCCGTATGAACACGCGGAGTTTGACGATGGAAGTGAAGAAGCCTCATATCGTGCCGTCCAAGTCTGTATCACAGGCGGTACTGCTCCACCGTCATAGATATAGAAATAGTCGGTTATGAAATTGGCATCTGGAGTACTGGTAGGATCACCAAAAAAAACGGGTGTGACACTG
>MHYB01000031.1:186-5977 GCA_001824635.1 Planctomycetes bacterium GWF2_50_10 | reverse complement strand
TGGAGGCGTTGAGGGCCTTGATATTTACAAAAGAATTCTAGCACAGGTAGACAATTTCTTAAAACCCGACGGCGCACTCATTATGGAGATCGGCTACGCCCAGGGCCCCGCGATACGAGAAATGCTCGAAGCCACTAACCTCTTCACGTCCGTCGCTATCGAAAAAGACCTCTCAGATAACGACCGTATCGCAATCGCAAAAAGAAGCTAACTCCATAGTTTTGTGGCTTTAGATTCCGAAGAATTCTTTCGTAGCAGCCGTAAGCCTGGCCGCCGCATCTTCCAGCGATACGCCTTTTATTTCCGCTATCTTCTTGGCAGTATGCACCATCAGCACAGGCTCATTGGTCTTTTGCTTCCGCATAGGCTCAGGACTCATATATGGGCAATCCGTCTCCACCATCATTCGCTCAAGAGGCACCGCCGCAACTGCCTGCCTCGCGCCTTCCGCGTTCTTAAACGTGATCACGCCCGTAAACGAAATATAATATCCCCTCTCAATCAAAAATTCCGCCTGCTCAGCCGTTTCGCTAAAACAATGAAAAACCATCCTCTCGATCTTACCTTCAAAATCCTTGAGGATTTCCATAGTCTCATCGAATGCGTTCCGCGAATGAATTATCACCGGCAACTTAGCCGATACCGCGATTTCCAGATGCCGCCTGAAAATCTCCATCTGCGCCGGCTGCTTGGAAAAATTATAATGAAAATCCAGCCCCGTCTCCCCTATCGCTACGACCTTTGGCCCTTTGGCCATTTCTGCAAGCAGTTCCATATCCCCCGCCGTCACATCCTGCGCATAGTGCGGATGATATCCCAAACCTGCGTACATCCCCTCGAACCTGCCGGCAAGTTCGATAGCCCTCGCGTTTTCTTCTTTTCCCGTCCCCACCGTAACCCAGCCCGTCACCCCCGCCGCCCTGCTTCGCGCAACAACTCCCTCAACATCTCCAAGCAACGGCTCATAACCCAAATGTGCATGTGCGTCTATTAATTCCATTAACTCTTTTGTCCTCCAGCCTGACATGCTATTGATTCAATATTCTTTATGAAATCGTTTTTGCCATCACAATAACCATCAATATCAAACCTGAATTTTACCGCCAGTCCCTTCTTCAATTCAGCATACTCACTGGCCATAGCAGGATGGTTGATTAAATAATCTCTGAAATTTAAATGCCTTTTTATATCGTGCGTTCCAGCATTAAAAGCATGCACATGATGTGTTCGCGCATTTTGTCCTTTATAAAAAAAACGCCGGCCGGGTATTCCATATTCTCCTTTTACAACATATCCAGCCCACTGCATCTGGCTGTTATAATCATCGATTGCTTCAATAGCTCTGACTTCGATTAAAATATCTATTATCGGCTTTGCCATCATGCCAGGTATCGAGGTGCTTCCAATATGGTGTATAGCAATAATTTCTTCTCCAAGAATGGCCCTCAATACGTCTCTTTCAGACATATAATATTCTGGCCACCTGGAGTTATACGCTACAACCTCAATTTTTCTTCGTTGCTCCATTGAACTAAAATATTTTCTGTGCTCTCTGTGGCATATTTCTTATTCTAAATTCTGACTCCTGGCTTCTGACTCCTGAATCCTTCCTAAGGCACAACCGCGTATTCGAAATGCCTTATTTCCGGCTCCCCTTTTTTGCCCAGCACCACCGCCACAACATCGAACCTCCTGGGCCTGCCCTCTACCTTGTTCCTGATAGCAAAGTATTTAGCCGCCGAGACCACGCACCTTCGCTTCGCTGCCGTAACCGCCGCTTCAGCAGCAAAGTATTCCTCGCTTGTGCGTGTCTTTACCTCGACGAACACGATCGTCCCGTCGCGCGGCTCGGCCATAACCAAATCGATCTCCCCCGTTTTGCAGTTAAAATTACGAGCGAGCGTCCTTAGGCCTTTACGCCTCAGGAATCGCTCGCTCTTTATTTCGCCCCATCGGCCAAGCCGCTTTGGGTCTTTCAGCAATGCCCGCCTGTTGAAGACAAACCCAAGCATCGCCCCAGCTTGCCTTACTGCTGGTTGCTTGTATGTGTGCTGTGACGCTGCGAAAGCTTAACTGCCTTACCCACGCGGTCACGCAGGAAATAAAGCTTTGCCCGTCGCACCTTACCCGAACGTGTGGGCTTGATGTCCAGGACGTTGGGTGAATTCACGGGGAATACTCTTTCCACGCCTTCATCGTTCACTATGCGGCGGACGATGAAAGTCTCGTTGACGCCGATACCCTTACGGGCTATCACTGTGCCTGTGAAGATCTGAACGCGAGTTTTATCGCCTTCTACGATCCTGCAGTGCACGTCCACCGTATCGCCGATCTCGAACTTCGGCAATTCTTTCTTTACGCTCTTGGCTTCTGCCATTTTTATGTATTTACTGTCCACGGATAAACTCCTGCTATTTCTGGTCTTTTAATTTTTTGTTATACTCTTCCCAAAGATCAGGCCGCCACATCTTCGTCCGCTCGATCGACTGCTCAAGCCGCCATTTTGCGATCCTGGCGTGATGCCCGCTTAAAAGCATCTCCGGCACCTTCATGCCGCGAAATTCTTCGGGCCTTGTGTACTGCGGATACTCGATCAAGCCTCTGCTGAACGTCTCGTCGTCGCTGCTGGTCTCATCGCCCAGCGCACCTTCAAGAAGCCTCACAACCGCGTCGACCACGACCATCGCCCCAAGCTCTCCGCCCGAAAGCACATAATCGCCTATCGACACCTGCTCGGCACCGAGTCCTTCACGGATACGCTCGTCGAATCCTTCATACCTGCCTGCGATAAGGATCAGTCTCTTTTCAAGACTAAGTTCCTTCGCCAGCGACTGGTCGAACTTCCTTCCCTGCGGCGTAAGCATAATAAGCCTGCCCGGCTCGGCTTCCAGCCTGCGCACATGCTCGACACAGTCGAACATCGGCTGGCACATCATCACCATGCCCGGCCCGCCGCCGTAAGGCTTGTCGTCCACCTTTTTATAAGCGTCTGCGGCAAAATCCCTGATATTTGAAAGAGCTATTTTTACAACGCCCGCTTCCTGTGCACGCTTCAATATCGAATACTTCAGCGGCGAATCGAACATCTCAGGAAACAGTGTTAATATATCGATTCTCATCAAAGGCCGTTATGTGCCGCGTTTCTTTTCGACCTTTATCACGCCGGCTGCGATCTTCTCGGCCCGTGTATAGGGCTTCTTGGCCTTGCGGGCCAGTTCGCGCGACCTGTTCGTACGCAACGACTTGACCTTGGCGTACTTCGTCTCCACGCCGATCCTGGTAAGCAGCTCGGCAACCGTATCACTCGGTACCGCGCCCTGCGCCAGCCAGAACTCAATGCGATCCTTTTTCAGCACATACTGCTTGGCCGCATCCTTTTCGATAGGATCATAATGACCAAGCGGCTCCAGAACCTTGCCGTCACGCGGTGTGCGTGAATCCACGGCATTGAGCCGGAAGAATGGTCTGTGACGCCGACCTATACGCGTAAGTCTCAACTTAACTGCCATGTTCGTCCTTTCATCTACTCGTATTAAAAAATTTCGTTATTGCGCCCTTTGCGCTCACGAAACACGGTTGCACTCCAGTGCGTATCCGTTCATAAAGATCGCCAGCATACCCGCGTCTGTCTTCGCGTCCGCCGCTATCCTTTGAACCTGCTCATCCGTAAGCTTGTCGGCATTTTCCTTTTCAGATGGTGTCATTATCGCCACCGCTCGCCGAAGCTGCTCAAGCTCATCCATACTCGGCGACACATTCATCGCCAGTTCGCTCGTACCTCTGTGATCCTTGAACCTGCTGCGGAAATACTTGCCGTAGCTGTCTCCCGCGAACAAGCCCACCTTCTCAAGGTACTCGTCTATCGTCAGCTTTTTCATTTTATTGCCTGAATAGATCACTATCCAGTGCTTGCCGTAACATCAATGCGTATAAAACACGCAACGCGTAACTCGCAACCCGTAACTATCTTCTCTTTATTTTTCCTCTGCGTTTTACCACCTGTTTCCGGTGCGAACGCTGCTTCATCTTTTTGCCCGAGTTCATCGCGCTGAACATATCCATCTTGCCGCTGAGCAGGCTCTTAAAGCCGCCCATCCCGCCAGAACTGAGCACTTTCATCATCTGCCTGCTTCGCTCGAAATTCTTCACTAGGCCCGCGACTTCCTGCACGTCAACTCCCGAACCCTTCGCAATGCGTCTTCTGCGCGAATTATCAATAAGATCCGGGTCACGTCTCTCATCAAGGGTCATCGAATGCACTATCGCCTCGATGCGATTAAATTCCGCGTCGTCAATATTCATTCCCTGCATCTGGCCGCCCAGTCCCGGGATCATCTTTAGCATGTCAGCCATGCCGCCCATCTTCCGCACCGTCGACATCTGCTTGAGAAAATCGTCGAATCCGAAGCTGCCCTTGCTGAGCTTGTCCTGCATCTTCTTGGCTTCTTCAACATCGACTTCCTTCTGTGCCCTCTCGACCAGCGTTACGATATCACCCATTCCGAGGATTCGCCCCGCCATACGGTCGGGATGAAATTCCTCGATCTTATCGAGCTTCTCGCCCACGCCTATAAACTTGATCGGCTTGCCCGTCACGGCTTTAACGCTTATCGCCGCACCGCCTCTTGCATCACCGTCAAGCTTCGTGAGTATCACGCCGTCAAGCTCAAGCCGCGTGTTGAATTCCTTTGCGGAATTGACCGCGTCCTGGCCTGTCATCGAGTCGCATACTAGATATATCTGGTGAGGACCTACCGCCTTGGCGACATTCGCCACCTCAGCCATCATCTCCTCATCTATATGCAGTCGGCCAGCCGTATCGATGATCACGACATCATGGCCCGCTGCCTTCGCCGCCTTTACACCGTTGATCGCAACCTTGACTGCGTCTTTACTTTCTTCACTGTAAACCGGGATATTGAGCTGCTGCCCAAGTATTATGAGCTGATCGATAGCTGCCGGCCTTTGCAAGTCGTCGGCCACCATCATCGGCCTCTTGCCGTTTGAAACAAGATAGTTGGCAAGCTTACCAGCCGTCGTTGTTTTTCCGCTGCCCTGCAATCCCGCAAGCATTATTACTGTCGGCCCCGGCGAAACGAAATATATCTTCGTATCCACCGGCCCCATCAGCTTGACGAGTTCATCGTGAACTATCTTGACCATCACCTGCCCAGGATGAAGGCTTTTTACAACCTCCGCGCCCAGCGCAGCCGCCTGCACGTCTTTGCAGAACTGCTTGACGACGTTATAGTTCACATCCGCCTCAAGCAGCGCCTTGCGAACATCGTTCATCGCGTCCGAAACATTTGCCTCGGTTATGCGACCTCTGCCCGAAAGTGTCTTGAAGACCGTATTAAATTTTTGTGTTAATGCATCAAACATCTTATTCTAATTCTCCGCTTTTTAAGTGCGTCCGCCCTGCTTGCCTTATTTATGCGCAGGGACCGACCCGGCAGAGAAACGAAGATTGTACAGTTTCACTGCCCCATTTTCAATGCTAAAAATACGCCCCCGAAAGATGCAAGTTCAATGCAAATAGGTCACAGCTCATCCAGAACAGTTTTTATGACCTGGTCCCCAACCTCGACAGCGTACTGCCCGCCCAAAGAGCGAACACAACCTATTTCCTCCAGGAGCACAAATCGCGGCACCTTCCCCACACTCTTTTTATCGGACCTCAAAAGCTCAAAAACCCTCGCGTTATCCATGTTTTCCGGCATTTTGATGCCAATATCCAGCGTTTTGAGCACATTCCGTACCCGTTCCAACCTGTCGCTTTTCACAAGCCCAA
>MHYB01000031.1:0-167 GCA_001824635.1 Planctomycetes bacterium GWF2_50_10 | reverse complement strand
CGCCGCAATTATCCCTATCCCGACCGCCTCCCCGTGAAGGATTTCGTAATCGCTCGCCGATTCCACAGCGTGCCCGATCGTATGTCCATAATTCAGGATGCACCGAATATTTTTCTCGTAAGGATCTTTTTCTACCACCCCCGCCTTTATCCTGCAATTCCGCTCGG
>MHYB01000030.1:6368-6601 GCA_001824635.1 Planctomycetes bacterium GWF2_50_10 | reverse complement strand
CAACGCCCCCTGGATTCAAGATAATCGCCGAACTCCTTTGACACACGGTGCTGTGCCGCGATGGATTTTTTACCCACCAATAAGTTGTATAGAACCGTTTTTGTTAACGGATTCATATTAAGTTCATATATCTTGCAATGATATTTCCAGATTCATAAGGAGAGCAAAACGGGCAGCAGCTCCGAAAGTAAGATTTTTAGAAGGCCAAAATAAGGAAAAGACCGGGTAACAGG
>MHYB01000030.1:330-6356 GCA_001824635.1 Planctomycetes bacterium GWF2_50_10 | reverse complement strand
ATCGTAGAGTTAAGTAGAGTTTGGGACGATTGGTTTTGGATACCAAATCATCCAAGCCTTATTTTTGGACATTTAAAGGTGTCGTGGAAATTGGGCTGTGAGACTTGGGAACCGAAACGCGGTCGTCCTGAACTTCTTGGGATTTAAAAGTAGCCCAAATTAAAGTCGCCCAAGCCAGGTTTTTGGGCATTTCAAGGTGCCGTGGAAACTGAGTCTGTGGGACTTTGAAATTAAGCTACTTTTGTCCCAGGATAAACCGGGGGGTTTTAAAATGAAATATTTCAAATGGGTGATTATTAGTGCGGTAGCGAGTTGGTTGTTTAAGCGATGGACGCGATCTCGGAGGATGGGGGCAAGGGAGTTCTAAAAGTTAATAACAAGCCACCCAGAGGGGTGGGTGCGATAAGCCGATAGATAATAGATTAGCTTGCCAAAAGCACCAAGCAGCCTGCCTTAAACAAGCAAGGAACGTCTAGGACGTAAGCAGGAAGCAGGCGAGTCATACTGTTTTCTATCGGCTTTTTTTGCCGCATTCAGAGCCGGGCAGTTTCAGTCATCATCACTTACAAGGGCGTTTGTTGTGCTAAGAAGGTGGTAAGCCCCCCCGCAGAGCGTGTATGTCAGATAATGACGCTGCGGGCCTTCCATTTCCAGATCAAAACATAATGTCACCGTTCTCGTAAGAGGCGGAGCTTTATCCAAATGGAATAGCAGGTTAGTGCAGGTTGGGAGTATGTTATGCACAGGCCTGTCATCGCAATTCAGGTCAAGGAACCTTTCGGCGTTTGTTGACTGGACGTTTGCAATAGTGGTTGTCCAATCTTCATTACCAGGGATCAGGCCATATTCTTTCAATTGCAGGATTGTTTTTTCATCATTGGTTTTAAGAAAAATGATCTCATTCGACTCAATCTTACCATTGTTATTCAGGTCAGATCGCCAGATTGCAAGGGTATTGGCATAACTGCCGACAACCAGCCTGCAATTATGCAAAAGATCCGCCAGCCGCATGGATGTCGAGCGGAACTGCGCCTGTGTGAGACGGGTTTGGCCGGACACATCGTTAGCCGATCCCATAGCGTACGCAAGCGTGGCCACTGCGGCCAGAATTATGCCGCTGACAGAAAGCGCCACCAGCAGTTCGACTAGCGTAAATGCTTTTTGCCGGCGGGTGCTCATTTTGACACCAGCCTTGTTAATTGGGCAATAGTTCGGCCCTTGTATGACACGGTAACTATGACCCTGCCGCATGTTGCGGGCAGCTTTTGACTTTCCTGAAAACCCAGTTCAATGTATTCGCAAGTTACTGATCGGGAAAGGCAGGCGTATTCGGGGCCTTGTATAAGTGTGCCAAAGGGGTCGTATATTTGCCCTTCTGCTTCGGAATAGCCGTCGTAGTCTAAAACGTCATCATAGTCACCGGCGGTATCGGAATTGGGTTCAAAAAGGGGCTTGGCCGTTATGGTATCCATGATTTGTGACGCCAGGGATGCACCAAGCGTCAGGCGGGCGCCTTCGGTTTCAAGAGACGCGCCGCTGGAAAATGGCAATATTACCCCCGCAGCCGCGATTGACAGAATCACCGCCGCAAGCATGGCCTCAACTAACGTAAATCCGGATTTTCGAAGAACATACCGCATCATATTGGATATCGGCAGTTTGGCACGCTTGCTTAAACAAATGCCCGTGCGGTATGCTTACCGAGGCCCCCCGCCCCCGCCTGGGCCAAAGCGAGGCATTTGCATCCCCCGCTGCCCCATGCGCGTTCGCATGGCTTGAAAAAATTGTCTCTGTCGGAAGCTCTGTTCGGGGTCTCTTGTCTCTCTTCTTGCGCGTCTGTCGGCAGCGGAAGCATTTTGGAAACGGTTCCGCAATGAGTTAGGGTCCCGCATCCGATCTCTCATCTGTGGCGGAGGTCCCTGCCTGCGCAAGGCGGCCATATCGTCGATAACCTTATCGAGATACTTGGTTCGCTCGTCGGGGGGCAAGCTGTAGTAGGTGTTAACCCTGCTGTCCATCGCCTGATGCATAAAATCCCGTCTTTGTTCGTGCGAGAGGCTATTAAAATCCTCTGACTGTATGTATTTTGCAATTTGATCAGATGTCATTTTAGCTGGATCGGGCCCAGACGAGTAAAAATATGCTACAAGCGATGATGACACTATAACGATAATTATTGCCGCCGCTGCAAACCATTTGTTTTTTATATTCATTTAATCTCCGTTTCTGTTGCCGACATGACAGTCTGAATAAAGGTAATTTACTGCGCCCAAATCTGCTATAGTCGTTTCCCTCTCGCCGGTGGTGCGGGTTCGTGTTTTCCCATGCCAGGACTCGTAATCCCACATTATCTCAACATCCCGTTCGGGCGAATGTTTCGTGAATGAGGCCTTGTTCATCGACCTTCCGCCGCGGCGTTCAGCGTAGTCGTAGCTTGATTCCTGCGTTTTGAAGTAGTGTTTTGGGTCGCCGTTTTTGAGGTCGGCAGGGCAGCATAAAACCTTGATAGCGGTTTTGGTTTTGTTAAGCTCGGCCGGCGCGGCGCTCAGGTAAGAGCCGAGATATCTCGCTATCGATACTTTTCCCGAGGCCCGTTGGTCAGGGCTGTCCGGATTCCATGGCAACTCAGGGAATCCACATGCGGGAGGCATGATCAGCCGATTGTCGTCGAGATACATTCGAAACGCCTGGGCCACGGAGTGGAGGTTAGCCTTGCATACGGTACGTTTGCCGATCTGGCGTACCTTGTTCAAGGCAGGCATGAGTATCGCCAATAGCAGTCCTATTATGCTTATAACCACGAGCAATTCAACTAATGTAAAGGCTTTTTGTGTCTTAAATGGCATTTCAGTCCTCATTCCGATCTTAATTTTAGTATCTAGACGCACCGAGTATAGGAGTTATTGCAGCAAATATAGCATTTCCGCAACGACAAGGCTTAGTACTCGCGGCAGCAGGGCAAAATAGCTCGGAAGCGGTTTTTCCAGGTTTTGCAGCAAGGAGGCCTTGACAAAAATGAAAAAATGTGGAAAATAATGCATCTGTTTATTCCCCGATAGCTCAATCGGTAGAGCGAGCGGCTGTTAACCGCTAGGTCCTAGGTTCGAATCCTAGTCGGGGAGTTTTTCGCCAATATCTTAGATTTTCCATGCTTCTGTTTTTGCCGCCATACTGATAATTGCCCTGCCACCCTGTTTCTGTTATATTCCCCCAAAGCCACTGTAACTAAGAAAAACCCGAAATTTCAGGATGATGCATTCTTTTTTAGTACCTGGTTGTGTATAATACGAAAGAGATTATCTCATTCCAAACTTATAACAGGATGGAATTCATCAATTTGGATTTGAATGCGTAAATATTTTTTTAACAATACTAAGTCTAATTTCCCGTTAAATACAGTCAACTATTCAGCTCTGTTTCAACTTGTTTTGTTGGCCTCGCTATCATTTGGAGCTGCGCCGGGCAAATTTCATATTAAACCAACTTGTCACATAGGACCTGAAAAATACTCACCAAGCCAGATTATCGTGAGATTCAAAGATAACGCGAGAAGCTCTGAAATTGATCGAATTGTCAGCAAACATAATTCCTCAATTAAAAAATCCAGCAAGACAGGCCTCTTCAGTTGCCTTTCTGTTCCACAGGATACTACACCTGCCCAATTTGCTCAAAACTTAGGAAAAGATCATGAAGTAGCATATGCTGAGCCAGACTATTTTGCATACTGCGCTTACGTCCCAAATGATCCACTTTTGAATATTCAGTGGAATTTTTATAGCAGCATAAATAGTGGAACAAGAGTGAACTTTGCCTGGGATATTACCGTTGGTGATCCCAATGTGATCGTTGCTGTAATTGATACCGGAATAGCATTTGAGAACTATGGTAAAAGATTTGAACAGGCGCCTGAGTTAAGCGATGTAAGATTTCTGCCTGGCTATGATTTCGTTGATGATGATACCCACCCCAATGATGAGGACGGCCATGGAACACATGTGGCAGGCACAATTGCGCAGAATACTAACAATGGAGTCGGGCCAGCCGGAATTGCTCCGTTATGTGCGATAATGCCGGTTCGAGTTCTTAATAGAAGAGGGACCGGCACTTACAGCGATATTGCTGAGGGCATATATTTTGCTGTAAATAACGGTGCTAAAGTCATAAACATGAGTCTTGGTGGAAGTGCAAACTCTATAACACTGCGCGATGCTTGTGCATACGCCTATAATCATGGTGTCACCGTAGTCTGTGCCGCAGGCAATGAGTACCAGCAAGGTAATCCTATTTCGTATCCAGCTGCTTATGATGCTTATTGTATCGCAGTTGGAGCGGTGCGTTTTGATGGGACACGCTCATATTATTCAAACACGGGCAACTATGTGGATATTACTGCACCGGGAGGCGATGTAAACGTTGATCAGAATGGAGATGGGTACGCAGACGGCATTCTCCAGCAGACTTTCGGCAATACCCCTACAGATTGGGGCTATTATTTGTACCAGGGCACATCAATGGCAACACCTCATGTAACTGCCGTTGCCGCACTTTTGGCCTCTCAAGGCGCAAATTCACCGGATGCGATTCGGGCCTGTCTTGAAAATTCAGCGAAAGATGCCGGGTTGGCCGGTTGGGACTCCGAATATGGCTGGGGTACACTTGATGCATTTGGAGCACTTATGTACTACAGGCGGACCGGGGATTTCACTGGAAATGGTACGACAGATTTTAGGGACTTCTCGAATTTTGTGTCACTCTGGCTCGACAACGAATCCACCTATGATATCGAGCCTTTTGGCGGAGACGGCATAATAAATTTCGCCGACTTCTGTGTCTTTTCAAATAATTGGCAATAGATTCGGCCTGCCTGATGCGACGATGGACTTTTTGCCAGGTACTAGACGTTTAAAAACGCCATTCCACCTACCAACCTACACCCCAGATTTGATGTCAAACATTATCTGTACCACGTCAACCTAGAAGTACTCTACTCTTTTCCGAGAGTATTCTACTCTTCCTGCGCGCGTCATTGACGCGCAATGAATGCAATGGGGTGCAATGCAGTGCAATGGTTTTTTCAATTCGCTTGCAATTTGGCTAAGAATATAGCTCACTGTGGCACAATGAGTTACGGAAAATTCGCGATTTTGATAGCGCAAGTGCCTGTTAACCGCTAGGTCCTAGGTTCGTCGGCAACATACTTTCCGCTATGTGGAAGCCACAGCTACAGTGTGCAATGTGAAGTAGAACTCACAGGAGCGGACGGAAAGGCAACTACTCGCATATTTGGTGGGATCAAAGCGCGATGCGGTGATGACGAGATGCATCCTGATCGCTGGATAATTCATGGTGGAATTTAGGCTACGAGGGAGCAGAAAAAGAAGCCGGGTTGTGTGCCCGGTTTTTTTATGGGCGGAGAAATTCGGTGTGGGTAGCGGTTAAAGCCTTTCGCCCCTGCCGGGGCTTTGGAGAGGGGTAGTTATCTAATAAACCCATAGCTTCGCTATGGGCTACTCCCTTACGCCCCGTCCGGGGCTGGTACGAAAAAGTTTCATTTTGTTTTTTGCCTTTGCGTTTTTTGTATTTGCGTGGGCCTAAACCCACGGCTGTCACCGTGGGTTTATAACAGATTTTCGCTGCTGGGACTGAAAGAAACCTCCAGGCGAGCCTGGAGGCTAAACGGAGGAATGGCGGGGTCGAGCGTGAGGAATACGGCCTAGCTGCGCTAGACCGTGCCACTTGGCCTGAGGGGTTTAGAACTGGCCCCAGTGGATGGGTTGGTTGTTGATCATCAGGATCTCGGCGGAGGTGATTTGCCATTTTTTGTTTTGTTTGGCGAATCTGATCTTTGAGGTGGTCTGGATGACTTTGAAGTTTTCGGCGATATTATGTCTGGGGTCGATTTGGGTTACTACTACCAGTACGGTGGCGGCTTCGGTATCGCGGAGTTCGAGTTGTTTGCTTAGGAGGCTGTTCTTTTCTATGAGCGGGGCGCTAAACCATTTTTGGCAGGTGGCCATCATGGCTTG
>MHYB01000030.1:0-321 GCA_001824635.1 Planctomycetes bacterium GWF2_50_10 | reverse complement strand
GTCGCTATAGTTTTGGGCAAAGAGATTTTCTATGCGGGGGAGGTCTTCGGCGGCGGTGGAGGCGAGGGCTTCATTTATTAGAGCGTTTAGCTGCTCGCGGTCTGTTTTGACGAAGTAGTCAATACCGAAGGCCAGGGCGATTATTAAAACGGGGATGGCGGTGTGCCATAGTTTTCGGGTTTGGGGTTTCACAATGTGAAGGATCGTAAGGACGATCTGCACGGCTAAGGCGACGACGATGCCTGTCCAGGGGTATTCGAATATGTTCCACATTGTTTAGTTCCTCAATGACTGGATGGGCGAGGGGATTCGGCCTTTGCG
>MHYB01000029.1:48328-56709 GCA_001824635.1 Planctomycetes bacterium GWF2_50_10 | reverse complement strand
AATTTCACCCTGCCCGGATACTCTGGAACAGTAATGTTACTGTAGGTACCTTTCATAAAGTGAGTAGCAAAACCAGGATTGGCATCTGGAAATGTTCGTATCTGGCTTGCAGAAACGCCATCCTCAAGGGTAGCAGTCGCACTTACGGCCGCTCCCATGGTATCACTCCAGGCAGCGCCAAAAGTAACCGTTCCACCCTGCGATGTCCATACGGCAGAAGAAGCGTTTGCAACAAAATCGTATGTAACAGTATTCAAATAGTTGAAATCATCTGCAAAAACTGCAAAATCTCGCAAATCGATCTTGCCGTCACCAACAGAAGGCGATATATCGGCTGACGGTGTACCGGGAACACTCAGCCACTGCTGGGTAAGTATAAATAAGTCATACATGTCAACAACCCAGTCCTTGTTGATATCGCCTTTCAACAGAACCACTGGAGCAACAGCAGTAATCGTAGTATAGCCGTTACCATCCCTGGTTGAGACAAAAGTACCAGCACCATCATAGGAAGTCATTAGGCCCATACCAGCAAGATAATCGGCAAGCCATGTCAGATCTTCATTCTTTTGAAATACTATCTTGCCGCCGGTAATATCAATAAGTCCGCTGCCAGATGCTTCAGTTTTATTACCAGCATCATTATTACCCTGAATGGATATACTGCCTTTAATATTGATCGTACCGCCATCAAGATGGACGCTGCCTTTGCTGTTTGCCTGATTGGAAACCCAGAAATTATTGGCAGTGATTGTACCGCCTGTCATATTCAACGTACCATTGCCGCCCGCCTGGCCTACAACAAAGTAACCATTGGCACTGGTAGTGATCGAACCGCCGCTCATGTTAAGAACGCCTTTTCCCACGCTGCCCGCGCCGACCATTACCTCATTAGCCGCAGTTGTTATCGAACCGCTGGACATGTTCATTACCGCGGTACCACCGAAAATCCCGACAGTACTATCACCAACTCTCAAAGCATCCAGAGAGATTAATGTAGTTGTGAAATTACATGCAATCGTATTCCAGTCGCCAGCCCTGTTCAAGATATATACAACATCACCTGCCTGCGGCGCAACCGTCATTGAGTCTGCCCAGTTCTTACCATTGGTCCAAAGACCATTTTGACCTGTAAGGCCGATACTTTTCCAGTAACGAGGCGTCGCCTGAACCTGCACTGCCACACTCAGCAATATAAACAAAATACTGTTTAGAATTAGTTTTTGCATTTTTACACCACCTGAAATAACAGCCAGATCCAGAACATCAATCAGTCAAATCATTTACTATTGTGCATTGAGAGTTGAGAACATAAGTTCCCAACTCTCAAATGCATCAGTTCATTACCTTGTCGCAAACTTACGAACGCTTCCTCTTCAGTAGTCCGAAAACGCCGCATACCAACAATGTCATTGTTGCGGGTTCTGGAACAACGGCAGTAATCGTTGTGAAACCAGTTACGGAATCCCTCGTTGATACAAAAGAACCAGCGCCATCATAAGCGGTCATTGCGCCAATACTCTTAAGATAATCGGCGAGCCATGTCAAATCTTCATTCTTCTGAATTACGATCTTGCCGCCGGTAATATCAATAACTCCGTTGCCACTTGCTATGGTTTTATTACCAGCATCATTATTACCCTGAATGGATATGCTATTAGAAAAATTGATAGTTCCACCATCAAGATGAATGCGACCGAAGCTGTTCGCCTGATTGGAAACCCACAAGTTGGCGCAGTTGATTGTGCCGCCGGTCATGTTCAGTGTACCGTTGCCGCCAGCCTGGCCGACAACAAAGTAACCACTGGTGCTGGTAATCGTGCCGCCACTCATATTAAGAACGCCTTTTGCTCCGGCCCCTGTGCCGACAAAAGCATCGTACGCGCTGGTTGACAACATCCCGCTTACCATGTTCATTACTGCAACATCAGTAAACCCACCAACAGTAGTATCTCCAACTCTCAAAGCTTCCAAATTAACAAAGCTGCTTTGGAAAGTGCATGCAGCTGTAGGTGCACCCCAGGGAGCACCATTCAGGATGTATGCAACATCACCATTCTGCGGTGCTGTGGTCATTGAGTCTGCCCAGTTTGCACCATTTGTGAAAAGACCATCCTGTCCTGGGCCGCCGACACTCTTCCAGTAACGCGGCGTTGCCTGAACCTGCGCTGCCACACTCAGCATCCCTAACAAAACACAAATTCCAATTACCTTTTTCATTCTCTCACCTCCGAAACAAATTAAAAAATAAGTGGCTGGGAACATCCCGGCCATCAATTTACTTAACTAAATCAAGCGTAATCCCCAACTCCTTACCCGCGCCAATTGATACTGGCTCCTCAAATTTGAGCACCACCTTATTCCCATCCTGCGTAAGCTCCGCGGAAACTGGCTTACCAGATATTTGGATGCCGGAAAGGCCTGCCTTACAGTCTGGGTCGACAGTTAAGCGAACTTCAGCAATATCCAAATTGCCCCAGGAAACTTTTATATTAACTTTTTGAGAACCCTTGTCTCGCTTCTGTAAAAACAGACCCCACGCCTGTGCGCCCGTGAAGAACGATGCGTGTTCCTCTGGCTGCCATTTGGGATCAAATCCGATGATCTTTTCGGGTCCGTTGTAGATATATCCTTGACTGACTAGAAGTAACGACCAACTGCTCATCGCCCTTGCGTAAAATTTACCGCATTCATCATCACCGAAAGGATTACCGCTATAACCCCAGCAAGCCCATTGTGAAGGGCACAACCCCGTGCGTAATCGGCCGTCATATCGATCAGAAACTGCCTTTGCGATCATGTAGCCTTCTTTGACTGATCCGAAGTGCACCATCGTCGCCGCAGCATCGTACTCAAAGCCGCTCATCACTTCATCCGCATAACTCATATGCGCTTTCGGCCTGCCGTTATTAGGCCACGTTATCATTTGAAGGCCGGCATCATCGTCGTCCACAAATTTTCGAGGTGCTTGAGTAATACCACGAAAATTTGCTCTGAAGTTATACTTCACCAGGGAATTCATAGCGGTTTTAATGCGATCCGTTGGGTAATATGGCCCCAAACCAAGTTGGCCAGCCCACCACTCGCCTAATAACTGATCTATGTGACATCCATTAAAATAATCGCTTTGGCCCATAGGATCAGGTTTTTGGATATAATACTCACCATTCCAAAGTGATTCATTTTGTTTTTTCATACCAGATAGACGTGTTGTCCGATACACGCTGGCAGTATTACTATCATTTTGTAACACAGCCATTTTTTCGGATGCTTCCAATGCTGCAAGATAAAGCGTACCCATCCAGGAAGTACTTCCGCTAAGATTGCCGTCCAGAGTGTTCCACTGGGCGCCCGCTAATATTCCATCTTCGTCAGGGTCATAACGTGTTATCAAATAATCAGTAGCTTTTTTTATTCTCGGCCACCACTCATTCAGCCATTTTTGATTGGATTGATTCAGATGCTCGCGGTAGGCAGAGAGAATTTCGCCACATTGCCCATCGAAAGCCACATGATTCCAGTCCATCATTTTATAACGGTGGGGTATTCCTCCTTCAGCATATGCCAGGAGCGTCATCTGACCAAACGCTTCTTCACGCAACTTTCTCGCAATTTCCGGAAACAACCGTGCGTGGGCCTGCGCATATTGCCATACATGGGTACAATTACCGTGAGCCGCACCGTCATCCCAGCCCACACCTTCCCAGCAGCCAAAAAATCCATCCCTGCCCCAGAAACAGGTTTTACCTCGGAGCACTGAAACCTGAGAAGTAACTCTGTCCAGCAGCCAATGCGGTAAATTGGAAGCATACACTGTATCATGATAAAGATGGCTGTCTGTCAACAGACGGTTAAAATTATCATTAACATAAGAAGAAACATCTAAAGCATCGGACCAGAAGTTCGTATACATGTTCCCCTGGGCACGCCACAATGTCGAACCATCACCGTTTGGGACACCATGTGTAACATTTGGGAAATACCATGAAAGAATGTAAGTAAAAGTCTTGCTCTCACCTGGTGCAAGGGTACAGGGGGTCGCTAATGCGCAGTTAAGTTCAACCCCTTCACTGGACCGCCCGGCACGCTGTGCTCCTTCTATAGTACCTTCTTTCAGCCAATTGGCGTATAGGCTGTTTATGTCGCTGTAATAGGCGTTAGCCTGAACATTCGCAGTCAATGCCGCCAAAACCATACTGCCATAACCCGCGTTAGATTGATCACGATCTGACGTCATATAAACTGATGTCATATTACTCTGTCGAATGACACGATTACGATTGAGACCCAGTCCATGGATCTTTGGAGTCACATGACGATCTTCATCAGACATAACAAAATTATCGCACTCTATATGGCCGTTAGCGCCGGTAACAGCATCGACGATCTGTATACACGCAATTTGATCCTGACATTCGCCGACATTCCACGAACACCATTCAAGCGTATCGTCCATTTGTCCGGCAGCAGAATAAACGATTTTACCATTGATCAAGAGGTTCACACACGTTTTGCCGGCATGTGCTCCTCCAGCCATTAAGAAATGGATATATTTTTTGTTTATTTTAAATTCCGGAGAAGTTAATGTTCCTGTTGGCTCATCTGCTTTTTTCCCATAGGTATTAACGAGTTTCTTACCTAAATAGCCGGTTAAATGCTGTTCGTCGCGTATCGCGCCAGCCATAGGTCCGTCATCAAAGGCATCTCCAGTTTTTACCCAGGTACCAAAATTAGTGGATTCAAAATCAGCAAGAACAGCGCCGTCACTTGGTCCAGTCCATCGCGGCACTTCATATCTTGTAAAACCTGTGGCATTTTTCTGAGTCGCAAGAAAAGATACATCAACGGGAACAGACGAGGTATTGACCGCCGTCATTCTGTAGATTGCGCACGGAATAGCCGAATCCATGGTGTTGAGTGGTATCAAAGGATTAAACAATTCCATACTAACTTTTACTGGCAATGCTGTATCCTGAAAATCATACCAGCCGAAAGGATATTCGCCTCGAAAAGATAGTTTGTCACAGGCACCAAAAGGACCAACACCAACAGTTTGGAGTACACGAACAACAGCATCGCCGCCCTGCTTTTGGGCGCGAAGAGCAAAAAAACTGTCTGGAATAAAAGCGAGCGAAAAATTGTTGAAAATCTGCCAGATTTCACGCTCTCCCCTGCCATTCATCTGGATAACGCCGGTTCCGATGCCCCCAACGGGAAGTCGAATACCGGTAAGATCTTTTCCCTCATATCCCTTCGTTGCCCCCTGCTCATCCAATGCGGGATCATGCAATCGAGCCATAATGCCCAGCGAATAACCGCGATTTTCTTCTGCCATTGCCAAAGTCGCGGAGGCTAATACATTCACCGCCAACATGCAGAATAAAAAATGCTTGACCCAATTAGATTTTTTGAATACTTCTTTTTTCACTAAACATACCGTAACGTAATTCAACTATAAACATCTCAAGTTAAAAAGTACTAACCTTTCGACCTCAACCGCTAATACGCTAGTTTTTTATCCATTTAACATTCTTGAAAATTCTAGCCTTTTCAGCGTCAGTAGGAGACTGATACTTGCGATGCCACTTTAAGTTCCATAAATCTCGTAAGGGAATCGCACGACTGCTGCCGTCCATAAATCCCCAGTTTGCTTTCTGATTATGGCGAGGAATACACACCCGGTGCATCATATATTGCCACTCACTATTATTAGTAAGAGCCTGTTTTTCGAACTCATCCGGATTTATAGGAGCTTTCATATACGATCCCATAGGATCAAACGTACCATTACCTGTCGGATGCACACCAAACCATGTAGCGTCTCCGATCATCGGTATGGACGCTGTATACTGCCCGCTAGCACTCCCCCACTGGCAATCAGGCCTGCCGCCCCAACCAGCACCGCTCGTAATCCAGAGATTAACTCCATAGCTGCCATATAACTTATGGTTTGCGGCGTCTTGAGCGGAAAAACCCATAGCAACCAGAAACTTGGCACCTGCTGACTGAGGATCATACCCACCCCAGGCAACTTTAGCCCCACCTGGCCCATTGCCGAATTTGGTTGCGGAAGGACACAGCCTAATCTTGTCAATATTCTGGGAATACTTTGATAATGCTTCCATCCATAGACCTTGTTGCACCTTCTTGGTTACAGGATCTATTTTCAAATAATCCTCCCAGAACTTGCCGTTATTTTCGGTTGCGTACATACAAAAAATTGTATTCCATTGCTTTGTATTCGACAAACTTACAACAGCCTTGCCTTGTTCTCGTGCTTTTTGCAAAGCCGGCATCAAAACAGCTAGCAATAAGGCTATTATTGATATCACAACCAGCAGTTCAACCAACGTAAACCCTTTATTTTTTTGCTTAAACGTGCGATTGCTATTGCATATCATAAGAATCTCCTAATCTTATTCTTTCGCCCAAATATACCGGCGAGCCGCAGCCCCCGCCGGTTTCTAAATCCCGTGTCTTACCAGTTTTGAGCCATCAAAGCAAAATCCTGGAAATCCATCCTTCCATCACGAGTGACGTCATACATGGTATAGTTCCAATCTTCTTCACCAGGTGCTGTGCCAAACATACCGCCGGCGAGCCAGTTAGCGGCAAACATCCCAAGATCATTTTTATTTACAACGCCATCGCCATTGAAATCGCCTGCTAGAAGAGTTGATGAGATTGTGGTGTAACCAGTAACCGGATCACATGAAGTGATCAAATACCCATTTCCTCCATAGGCTTTTACCCAGCCGTTTTTGTCAAGATAAGCACTGAACCATATTAGATCAGGCTGGTTCTTCGCAATTACAATCTTGCCGCCTGCCAAGATATCAATTACACCGCCATCGTTGCCATTTAGAGTGCCCGTTATATAAAGCGTACCTCCATCAAGATAAGTCCGTCCCGTACTGCTCCCGGATACACCTGTAGTTGAGAAGCTTTCCGCAGTAAGAGAACTACCGGTCAGTATTCGCAATGTACCGTTGCTGTTAGCGTCACGCCCAATCATACAGCCAGTAACATTTACAGTTCCACCACTTATCAGGACAGTACCGGTACCGACCCCGCCACCGCCAACAACCATTGATTGTGTAGTGAGCGTTCCACCTGAAATCGCTAAACTTGCATTACCTGTATAACCAAGGTCTTGTACGACAATCTTGGATGGGGCAGCAGTCATACCGGCAGTAAAGGAGCACGCATTGGTATTACCTACCGGTGCTGCGCCATTGAGAATATAAACAGCATCGCCATCAATCGGCGCACTGTTCAATGCCTCGCCCCAGTTTGCAGGAGTTGTCCACAAATTATTTGAGCCGCGATTCCACCAAAATTTCTTAGGTGCCAGATAACCATAGAAGGTAGTGGTATTGTTTGAATCATCACGAACGGCCCTTACTTCACCTGCTCCGTCATAAGCTGTTGCCAAACCATTATCCACCCAATCTTGTGCCCAGGGCCTGGGATCAAAAGAATCTTGAGGTGTGATTTGGAGTATGCCACCGGAAAAATCCAGAACGGCACCTTGTGCTACCTTAAGCGACTGAAATGCACGTACTGTACCGCCATCGAAATGGACATGTCCTTTACTGCCAAGACCATTTGCAACCCAGAAACCATTCGTACTGAGAGTGCCGCCGGTCATGGTCAGTGTACCATCACCGCCATTTTGACCAACAATAAAATAATCCTGAAGAGTAATGTCGCCGCCATGCACTTGCATTACGCCTCTGCCGCCTGCCCCCTTGCCAACATGTGAGAGTCCTGAAGCTACAAACTCCCCTCCCGTCATATTAAAGTCTGCCACGCCGGTGTATCCCAATCCCTGAACATTCAACGATTTTACGTCCGCAACCATACCAGGTTTGAAAAGGCAAGGAACTGTGCTAAAATCACCAAAAGGACCTGTGCCGTTAATAATGTACACATCACTCGTATAAACAGGAACAGTGGCCCATTGCAGCCAATTATTGCCTGTAGTCCACAGTTGATCCGTCGTGCTGCTCCAAAGGAACTGATTTGTAGAAAGTACAGGAGCAACCGCCTCAATCGTCACCCATCCGGTCACTGGATCAGCCGTTGACATGAGAGTGCCGGCACCGCTATAGGAAGTCAGAAGGCCCGCACTACTTAGCATATTGGCGAACCAACCAGCTAAATCAGGCTCATTCTTACAGATCACTATCTTGCCGCTGCCTGTAATATCAATTACTCCATCAGCAGATGTACAGCTGCCATTCTGGTAATCATTCTGTCCTTCAATCGAGATAGCACCAGTAACGTTGATGGTACCGCCATTAAGATGAATGCGGCCTTTACTGTGTGCAAGGTTTGCTACGGCTAACACGGCACAGTTGATTGTACCGCCTGTCATG
>MHYB01000029.1:20849-48302 GCA_001824635.1 Planctomycetes bacterium GWF2_50_10 | reverse complement strand
GCCTACAACAAACCAATTATTGGAGGTGATCGTGCCGCCACTCATGTTAAGAACACCTTTTGCTGTGCTACCAACGCCGATCATAACTTCAGCCTCAGTAGTTGTTATCGTACCACTGGACATGTTCATTACCGCAATACCATCGTGACCCCCGACAGTGGCATCTCCAACTCTCAATGCTTGCAAAGAGATCGTTGTGCTTGCGAAATTACATGGTATTGATTCCCAGTCGCCAACCCTATTCAAGATGTATGCGACATCGCCAGTCAGCGGCGCTGTCGTCATATCATCTGCCCAATTTGCACCAGTGCCCCAAAGACCATCTTGACCTGCAAGGCCGATACTTTTCCAATAACGGGGCACGGCCTGAACCTGCACTGCCATACTCAGCAGCGATAACAAAACACAAATTCCAATTACCTTTTTCATTTCTCTAGCTCTCCTCAAAATAGAAACCATTTCTTAACCACGTCCACCTCGAATCGAAATACATTTTGTGCACTTAGTTGCATTTGCCACTGGATAAGTTAAAATCGCAAATGAAACGTCATAATTCCTCCTCTAGAATAGTGGTTATGGATATTTGCCCTTTGACCATTGCAAAAATTCCACAGTTGAATTATAAACTTAAACAGTACGTGTAGCACATCACTATGTGCAGAATACTCTTCATTTTGTGCAGCAGTCGATAAATTAGAATGCTACAACTATCCGTTAAAATTACACTGCTCAACCTATCTTTATAATAATAGAGATTTGAATTTTTAGCGGAATGGTATTACTTGCAAAAAACATGGATTTTTTTGCACATTGTGCCATAATATTGCTGTTCCATTCCAGATTGAATAGCAATAACTTCTCACGAAATTGGTGAAAATCATTTTGCTATTATCGTTCATAAATACTTATCATGTCGGTACTTCACGAAAACTGGCCTGCTCTCCAAATATTGAGCCATTTTAACGAGAGATAGTCCGACAAGAATATTGGTAATTGAATTTCTGGGATTCACTTACGCATCTTAGAATATGGTACCCAATTAAAATACTTCATTCTGTCGCTCCACCAATTACTATCAATTGTCATCCGTTTACCGAAGATATCGTTAGAAGGAATTTAAAGCTGACTTTAAGAAATAGCATTAAACAGTTTTTTGGGATTTGAGATATTTATAATTGTAGTCGCAATACAATACTGCAATACCTGCTATCCGATGATTTCAATTCTTGTACGGATCGGCTGATATGTTCCTTTCATTACGCCTAATTACAATTCACTGATTTCTTTATTGCGGTTACCTCTATTTCGAAAAGAAGGTTATCTCTGCATATATCTGCGATCATTGTGATACAAGGCCAACCAGAATTTGAATATTTTTCGCAGAAGAGTTTTTCGATCTCGGCATTTTTACAGTAAGCCAGTGAATGGGCGATATCGTCTGGTGTGCAGCCAAGCTGATTCAGAATGGCAATTACATTTTGCACAGTAGCGTCGATTTGGGCATTAGTATCGTCGCAATATACTGTGTGGCCGTATTTATCAATTGATGCGGTACCCGAAATGTAAAAAGTTTCGCCTGCAGGTGTCATAGCAGAGCAGGCACGTGAAAACGAACTGCCGTATTCGTACGCCGAATTTTGTTTGCCGCCCGACTCGAAATATTTGATACTGCCGATGGGTGCTATTACCGCAACCAGATCAACAGCACATTTTTTTTTGCCACTTGGACCTATTCCTATACCAGTACTTGCAGGCATTTTGCTTAAAACGCCCTTGCGGATCAACCCTTTATTGATAAAGAATGCCGTCCTCACAGCATTGAACTCGTTGTACCATTCGAGTATATTACCCAGCCACATCCAGGTCCGTGGTACACATTGGAAATTGCCGCCGTATTTATTGAGAATAGCGTCGCATTTACGAAGTATCTGATTTATCTCCTCTGGTGCGATGTTTTCAGTGTCGGCTTGCAATCCCGAAATCGTCAAATATTTTTTACCGTTGGTGATGAATATTCTGCCGCATGCTTTGCCTTCAAATATTACGCTTTCCAGCGAGCCATAACCTGCAAAAGCGTGTACCTGCAAACCAGAAATGGGCCCTTTAAAACCAACTGGTACTTTAAGACATGCGGGCTCAACACCATCGTTTAGAACACCGTAAATCTCTGCTCTTGCAATTAATGCATGCATTAACGAATCTTCTGTGCCGAAAATTCGTTCCTGAAATATTTTTGCATTGTTTTCACTAAGGACATCTTTGATACCTGAAAATATCTCGGTCGCTTGGACGATAGCGGATTCTGATGTGGTTGGCACTGCCGATATAAAGATCTCAGTTGCATCAGGGCCTTTGACTTTACGTACGTCTAAAAACATTATAGATCTTTCTTTTACAAGAGGCTTTCTGATTTAGTCAGTTTACATATTAAAGCGAAAGTATATATTCAACTAGGTCTGAAATTTCTGATTCACTAAGCTCGGATGTATTTCCATGCAGATCATTTTGATTATATTTTGTTAAAACTTCTTTAATAGTGACCGCCCTTCCATCATACAGATAAGGGGCAATACGCCAGATTTCACGAAGCGATGGAGTATCAAATTTAGTATTGGCGTCTGTACCAGTTCCTGATCCCACATTGTATGCCTTCATGTTAGTAAAGTATTTACCAGAATGACAATTCGAACAGTTAGCAACACCCTCGAATATGGCTTTGCCACGGATTGCTGATTTTGAGAACTGGCCATTAACAGTATAAGGACTGGAAACAGCGTGTAAAGACAATAGATACTCATCAATTGCAGCAGCTTCATTTTCAGGGCGGATTTGAAAGTAATTATATGCTAAGCCGCCGCGGACAGAAGCCTCAGCATTGGGACGACAGCCGGTTATAGTTGTAGGTGGAGTTTCATGACTGTATAGAAGGCTTTTGGTTTGTTTAGGATTTCCAAAGCCATCATTTAACTGATCCCAATTTAGTCCATCAGCACGACCGTCAGGATGGCAACTCGTGCAGGAGAGCCATTGTTGGAAACAGATAGTTGCATCATTAAAAAGCATTTCGCCGCGACGAGCATCGGTCACAACCGGCTCATCGCCTAACGAATAAAGCTTGAGTTGATCTATTTTTTTTGCATTAGGCGCAATGGACGCAATTGATTTGGAAAAATACCCTGTGACCCATATTTTCCCATTTGCAAGTGCTGCACATCGAGGACCTTTTACTTTGGTCGCTATCCTCTGTCGACCCACTTTGGCCATCATACCCAGATCGCACACGGCATTGGTTGCAACAGTCAATTGCCGATGAAGAGCAGTCCGGTTGATAACTGAAATCTCGTCCGTTCCTGCATGGGTAATATATAGTGAATTGCCATCAGGACTGCAAATAATATCCCATGGATTAGCTGCCCCTAGGTCAAGATCATCAAGCAAAACAGTATTGAATAACGTGTTATTCTGCATATCGATAATGCTCAACGCATTGGTCACAATCCAGCCTCGCTCGATCTGATTAGCAGGCAAATCATAATGGCCCAGTAAATGAGTGACGTAGGCATATTTATTATCAGGACTGATCGTAACACCATGAGCCAGCACGGAACCATTCGGAAGGTTGATATTCGTTACTGTTTTTGCAGCCGTATCAATTATTGAGACCTGGGCAGATATGTAGTTTTTACTGGGTGCCGAGTCGTTCGGCAAAAGATGGGTGACAATGAGTTTTTGTGAATCTTGCGTAATGGCTAGGTCAAACGGCTCACGGGCAACTTTAATATTTTCAACGGCATGCGTTTCGGTATTAAAAATACTTACAGTGTTGTCGAAGCGATTGGTAACGTACACCTGATTTCCATCAGGACTCAACGTGATAGCTGAGGGTGTGTGCCCTATGTTAAAAACATCTTGAATTTTATTATTAATAGTGCGTATTTTGCAAAGTTTGCCATTAGGCTCCGACAAAGTTATGTATAAGGAGTTGCCGTCGCTTGAAAGAGCAAGACTTCCCGGGGAGCCTGGCAATGAGATCGTAGAGGTAACTTCACAGGCAACTGTATCAAAAATTGCAACCTGATTCGCGGTCTTTTCCGCAATATATAACTTTTTGCCTGCTTTATCACAAATCACTGCTGAAGGTGAAAGATATTTCGTGTTGTCTGGTACAGCAGCAGAAACCAGTATCAATGCTGCTGCTAAAATACCTGTTCCAAAGATTATCTTTAACATCTTGTCAATTATCCAAATATTATTTATCCAATTGTTTTGTACTGTTAATGAGCGCCTTGCGGTTTTGCTGTTCTATTTCTTTTCTGTGCTGATACCATGCTTCTCTTGCCTGGTCATCCTTGGAGGGAATACTACTCTCCATATCGTCACGCGGGTTGGTTTCCAGGTTTTTCTTACCCTCATGAATAATACCAAGAGCTTCCTGGTAAGAATTTCCTGCCAGACCCGCCAGGCATGGGCTCAATTCGGGTCTATCAAAGATGACCAGCGGCCCTATATTGGTTTCGCAATAAGCATATTTTTGAAAATCACAGCTTGTAATTGCACCGAGCTTGTCAAGTTGAACGTTGTTTAATGGCGATCGGCCTGCCAGATTATCAGGATACGCACTGGTGTATTCTGAGTAATACGGTCCATTGAGATCTATCCATGTTGCAATGCGTTCAAATTCCTCTGTCGTTAGGTGAATATCTTTATGTGCATCATCTTTAAGAGCTGCGATCAGCTTGCTATTGTGAGAACCCCATGAGTAAGCTTGCTGAATTTCGGCTGGTCCTGCCCCAATAGCGCCAACGTATTTTTTACGCCAGAGTTCATTATATGCGACATTAAACGTAAGTTCTTTGTCAGCAGAAAGTTTCAGATCTGCTTTAGCTCCACCCTGGGTTGTAAAATCATGACAACTTGTGCAATTTGCCGTAAATACCGGCTGAACTTCCTTGAGAAAGCCAAACGTACGAGTGGGTCCGTACCAGCCGTTCATTTTATTGGGAGCTCGCCTGAGAGCGGTTGGCAGTTGATGGCTGGTTGCGACAGGCGGGGCATCTGTTCGGCTTTCATGACATCCAATACAGCCTTTAGTTTCCCCTGCTTGAACTATAGTGCCGCTGCGCATTGACTGGATCATCTGCTTATTCTCGTCGAGCAATTGAAAATAGACGAATTTTTCAGCAGGTACTTCGAAATAAGCCGAGCCATCTTTCTCGACTGGAACCGTGCCAAGAATGCGTTTATTATTGAAATCATACCATCCCATCGCAGGGAATTCCGATCCTTGCCCCAGCCAAACGGTTAAAGTTCGGGTGCGTTTCTCAGGTGACTCAACTACCCGCAGATATTTTACCGACTCCGGTGCCACACCTTTCATATGAGTGCCCGTATATACATTGGAAATATAAAATTTGCCTGAAGGTAAGTCTTTATCAAGAACATATTTTCTTACCGTGGTCTTTACCCCTGGGCGAATCCTTGCTTTCAATGGCATTGGATCGAAACAGCCTGGCGATTCAACGTGTATCTGCGTTTCATTGCCAAATACGTCAACAAGAAAAATTCCCATCTCCTCACCTTTGACAGCTCTTGAACATAGAAAGTATCGGTTATTGAGAGGAAATGGATCTTCGTATTTTGGCGAGACCGCCATGAAACTATCAAAATCGCCAACATTAACCAGATTGATTGCTGCTTTCGGCCAGGTCTGAATAACGCAATTTTTGCCGTCCACTCCGAATCGGCGGTCTATAAGCGCTATTGCTCCCCACGGTCTGTCATGGCATGAACTGAAAGTTGCAACAACCATGTCTGAATCTGGCACAGCCCTTGGATCAAGGACTGCACCGGGAGAGTTGGTATTGTTGCCCCAATAAACAGCATGATCTGTGCCATCCGGATTTACGGTCCAAAGGCCCTGAGCGTCGCCAAAATTGCGGTCCACGTATTCCCAACGATCATATATTATCCTGCCATCGGGCAGCAAGGAACTGTGTCCTTCAAATAACGTGCTTTTCCCTATTTGGTGAATGTCCTCGCCATTCGGACCCATTTTGAACAGATTGCACATGATATGCTTATTGCACATACAGTATTTGGGTTCCCGAGTTGAAGAAAAAACGATTGAATCATCGGGCAGATAAACCGGATCAATATCGTCAACACATTTTGAAAAAGTCACCTGGCATAAACCCGTTCCGTCAGCATTTATTTCGTAAATGTGATAACTGTCATTCTTGTTGCGCCTCATTGAAAAGAGTATTTTTTCACCATCGAAGCTGACTTCCGGGTCGCGGATAACTCCTCCAGATGTTTTCAGTAGCGTTGTAACGGTGCCGGTAACAATGTCTAACTTTCTGAGTGCACCGCCTGGCTCAAAAAAGCCATCGTTATGTTCGTTGTTGTAACTTGGAAAAAATGTTGCGGTGTTGTGGTGGTCGCCGCGATATTGTTTACGAGTTACAAAAATGATCGGCTGATTAATAAGCAATGGATTTGTAAGCAGCACTTCTTTCTGGAGTTTTAAACGGTCTTCTTTTAGTTGGCTAAGCTTTTTTTCAAAATCTGGGTCATTGCTTGAAATATCTGAAATCAGATTCGTCAATTCCTTCCCAAAGCGATCAATTCGCCGTTCGTATTCAGATCTTTTTGTGTATTTGTCTCCAAAAGTGGCCGTGAGGTCATTGACAACTTTGCGAAGACCGTCGATATCCATTTGCTTCAAAGAGGCAGACGCATCAATACAAAAACCTGAGCTGAGATGTATGCTGAAAGACAATAGCAGTATGATTTTTGTAAGCAATTTAAATAGCGTATGCACAACATAATCCTTCATTCAGATTCCTTTTCTCAGCCATGATAAAAGGATAAAATTTCAATCAGAATCTGTACGGCCTAAAATATTCATGTTTGAAATAGTACCCAGTTTATTATCTAATACCTGCCAAACCACCTTTTTGTCTGGTGTTACCTCAAACAATTGGGGTTGCTGACCAACATGGCCATGACCGCCCCAGTTTGCAACTACTGTGTTTCCATTTTCAAGTCTTTGCATACCCGCTGCAAAACGGAGCGGATTTCCTTCCAGATCATTTTCATTGACTTGCCAGACTATTTTATCCGTATCGTCAACTTCAATGATTTTATGGGCATCGCCCAATGAGATCAGTGTGTTGCCGTTAGGCAGACGATATCCGGCATAGACATTGCCATCTGTTTTTATTTCGCGAATCATTTTGCCGTTCCAATCATACTCCCGTACCGCTTTGTCACCAAAGTGACCGACAAGGTAATTGTCGTTGGATAGTTTCCGGGCAATTCGCATCTGCAAATGTGGATCCTTTGTGACTGTTTTAAGATTTACAGTTTTTACAATTTTGCCCGTATGGTCGATTTCGCGAATCTGGCATGGCCCTGCAACAGCGACCATATAGTTGCCATTTTTGAGAGGCTGGCATGAATGAACTTCGTTCGGTTCTTCTACTGTGTATTCCCATACAGTTGATTTCTCGCGTGTGACTTCCTTCACGCCTAGCAAATGACTTAAAAGTATATTGCCGTTTTTTAACAACCATATATCTTGGGGGCATACTGCGGGGTATTGCCATGTGATATTACCTTCGGCGTTGACGATGTAAACCTTGTTACCTCCGTAATCTGCTGCTAAAAACGAGTGTGTAACGGGTTTTGTTGCCCCTTCTTCTACACCGTGTAAAGCTGTCAAAAATGTCAGGCAAATTAGTGTAGGAATAAATATTGATCTCATTTTTCACCTTGCACAATATTTTTATTTGATAGCCGGCAAAATAAGTTTTGGCGGAATAAGAAGACGCGATCCAACCGGAGTGTTGGGATTTGCGATTCTGCTCAGCAGTTTCTCAGTTGCACAACGTCCCATTTCGTCTGTGTTTATGTCAATAGTTGCGGGCCTCGGATTCATCTGCGAAAGATACAATTCCTGGTTGCGACGAGAGATCACTTCGATATCGATACCAGGTTTGATGCCAAGGCCTTTTAACACTTCGTAAGCCAGAAGTGTGAAATCATCAGCGGGAACGTGAAGACCTGTAGGTCGCTCGCAGATAGACAGATCACAGATTTGTTTTAATTGATTATACATTGCTGCCTTAGCGTTTTGACGACTCCAGATACCGGTTTGAAGCGAGTAGAAATCGCATGTGAGGGCACTGCATTTGATATCATGTCGTTGCGCGGTAGCTTCGAAAGTCCAGCCGATTTCCTGAAACCCGCCATGGTTGCGGATAGGGTTCAGATAAATGATATTTTTATGTCCCCGGTCTATCAGGTATCGAGCGGCCATACATCCGCAGGCAGGATAATCCGAACCGATGCCGTCCGCCCAGTAATCCTCACCAGTATATCTTGGACCGCCGAGCATTAAAACAACGTTGTGTCCCTCCAACGCTTTGCGTAAAGTTGGCGAGGTCTGGCCCATTACAAGTACGCCGTTAAATCTGTCGGGAGTTATCATGTCAGGTAAGGTATTCGGATCCTGAAGTTGCGTGAAAACCATCTGCATATTATTAGCTGCCAGATGGCGTTCCGTTGCAGCCATTATTTCCACCATCAATGGTTGAGTAAGATAGTCTGGCGTCCACTGAACGAGCAAGAATCCAACAAGACCGGTTTTCAAAGTCGGTTTTGAATTGACCTTTGATTTTTGACGAGTGCTGTATCGCACAGGAATGTAACCTAAAGCCTCAATGGCTTGATTGACCCGCTGTATTATTTCGCCAGTAACATGGGGATGTTTGTCAAGGACCCGAGCCACGGTAGTATCAGAAACACCGGCTTGAGCGGCAACCTGTTTCATCGTGATAGACATAACAAATTCCTAAATCAATGACTACACACTCTTTCCGTGAATATATACTCTAAAGATGCTTGCGTCAATGCAAAAGACATAAAACAACAAAAAAAACAATCACTGGGAATTCAATGCTGAATATAACCTATTTTACTTTTTCTATTCGATAAACGCCAAATAACTAATAAAAAAGCTTGACCAAAATGCTAGCTGAATTTAATATTCAACATTGCGATACGCAACAAATACAACAAAAAGACATTAAAAAGACAATCGCATAATAAGGAGGCAACAACTTGAACGAATTTACCACAGTAATAATGGTGTCATTTGCTGCCGGAATTTTCGGGGCCGCTTTCGGGGCTTTGCCCGTCTTCGTACTTTGCGGCCTCTTTGGGATAATTGGTGCTACAGCAAAGATTTGCGGAGCAGGAGACGTTCTTACGAACGTGTTGACCTGGGGACTATTATTAGGCCCCCAAACATCATTTGCAGGGGGAATTGCCGCCGCGGCTTATGCCGCTAAAAGAGGATACATTCCAAGCGGTAGAGATATCTGCTCCGGCCTGATGGGATTAAACAAGACAGATGTCTTGCTGATCGGCGGGCTGTTTGGTGCTATTGGCCAACTGCTCATGATCTTATTTAACCTGGTACCGAATATAAACGGCATAGCCTGGACAAATACCCTCGCTCTGTCCGTAGTTGTATCCACCGCAATTGCCAGGATCGCATTTTGCAAACAAGGCGTTTTTGGCAAGGTCGAAACCGGCATGAACCGATGGAGGCCGACATCAAAGGTATTCTGGCTGCCTTGGCAATCAAAGCCTTCTCAGCTATTGCTGATTGGTATTGCAATGGGAATTCCGGCTGCTTATATTGTCACTGCTAATCCTGATATGCTGCTGATAATGTTTGGAATTGGTGCATTTTCACTTATTTTTTTGCAATATGGTACACGGATACCTGTGACACATCATATCGGCCTTGCTGCTGCTTATTTCGCATTTGTAACCGGCAATTTCTGGTGGGCAGCAACGATGGGTCTTGTTGCGGTATACCTTGCCGAGTTTTTTGCGTGTGTGTTTTTGATTCACGCGGATAGCCATATCGACCCGCCTACATGCTCACTTGTGGTAGTATTCTCATTACATCCGCTGCTTTCATTAACCGGCATTTTTGACAAGGCGGCAAATGGCTCTCTGCTTTCACCTGCTTGGATTCCAGCTGTAAGTTTCGTGTTGGTCGCGTTAATTGGATTCATTGTATTGATTCTACTCAGAGGAAAAGAGCCAGTCATACAAACTGCGGTTTTTGAACATAAAGAGTCGGTTTCAGAAGCAGTTTCTGCATAAGCACAAAGTCTACCAATAATACTAATAGTTAAATATAAGGAAGAGGATAATGAATAACTTTGAATTTTACAACCCGGTCAAAGTTGTATTTGGGCCAGGAGAAATAGCTAAAACCGGAATAGAAGCCGCCAAGATTGGCAAAAAAGCTCTGCTCGTAACTTACCAGGAGCATTCCTTCTTTCAGGGTTTGATTGATCGAATCACATTGCTCTGCAAAAACAGTGGCGTGGAAGTGATTCCGTTTTTTGAAATAACCGCCAATCCTTTGATCGGTCAGGCACAAAAGGGAGTTGAGGCCTGTAAGAAATACGGCATAGAATTTATAATTGGTTTGGGCGGCGGCAGTGCAATGGATGCGGCCAAGGCTGTTGCTGCCGGCGTGAAATACCCGGGGCCGTTGTGGGGCATGGTTGCATCAAGGCATCATGGAACATCTTTCAATTTTCCGCATGAAGCACTGCCCATGATGATGATTCCCACACTTGCCGCAACCGGCAGTGAAATGAATTGCTGCGGTGTTATTACAAACGAAGCAACCACCGAAAAATCTTATTTCTGGGACCCCTGCCTTTATCCGAAGGTGTCAATAGTTGATCCCGAGCTGACCTGTTCATTACCGCCATACCAAACTGCTTGTGGTGTTGCTGATACTATTTCCCATGTATTGGAATTCTATATCAACGGGCTTGAAGACACCTATTTAAACAATCGGATTCAAGAAAGCGTAATGCGAACTTGTATTGAATACGGCCTCAAAGTTTTGCAAAACCCCAATGACATCAAAGCTCGCGGTCAATTGCAATGGGCCTCAATTTTAGCACAAAATGGAATTAGTCAGCCCGGTAACGGCTGGACACCAATGCATCAGATCGGGCATGTCCTCTCGGCGAGATACAATCTTGCTCACGGCGCATCACTGTCTATAATCATGCCTGCCTGGATGAAAGTTTTGAGCCATAAGCGTCCCGATCGCTATGAAACTTTTGCTGTGAATGTTTGCGACATATCTGCTCAAGGCAAAACTAAACAGGAACTCATTGTAGCCGGGATTGAATTCTTCAGAAACTTTTTGCAAAGCTTAGGTGTTCCAATTACTTTAAGCCAGGTTAACATACCTGGTTCCGAAATAAATCATATAATTGCGGATGCCGTACGCATCAGCTTTGGGCCGGATAATATGCTTAGCTGTGTTCCGCCGGTCAGCCCTGAAGAAGCGAAAAATGTTCTGCGAGCAGCCATCTGAAAGATAAAGAAATGACTATAGGATTAGTAAAAGATATAGCAAGAATGCTGGACATCAGTGCTGTCCAGGCAGATAGTACCGAATCTGATATCCGTAATATGGCGGCCCTAGCCAAAAAATATGATTGTGTCGCCTGCTTTGCGATGCCGGCCTATACACGGCTTTTGAAAGAACTTTTATGTTATGCGCCCAATGTAAATGTTGGCGGCGTAATAGGATTCCCATCGGGAGCAAATACTATAGAGTCGAAGGTGCAACAAACACATCAACTGCTTGATTTGGGATGCAATGAACTCGATATGGTCATTAATATTGGTCGATTGAAATCTGCAGATTTTGCATATGTCTTTAATGATGTGTATTCGGTCGTAAATGTTGCTGGTAATATTTGTGTTAAACTAATTCTCGAATGTCATTATCTTACCAACGATGAAATAAAGACCGCATGCGAATTAGCTGTTAAAGCCGGTATAGGATTTGTAAAAACCGGCACGGGATGGGCCCCTACCGGAGCCACACCCGGCAACGTTGAATTAATGAAAAGATGCGTTGGTGAACGCGCTCAGGTAAAAGCTGCCGGCGGAGTTCGTGACCTTGCTACCTTGCTGAATTTGCACAGGCTTGGAGCCACAAGATTCGGTGTCAGTGCTAAGTCGGCGAAATTAATTCTGGAGGAGATGGAGCTAAAAGCAAATGGATAAGTACATTATTGCTTATGACTTGGGCACTGGAGGTAATAAAGCTTCACTCTATAACTCAAAAGGCAAGTGCCTGGCCGCAAGTTTTGTTGCATATAGTACATTTTATCCGAAAAATGGTTTTCACGAACAGAGACCGGACGATTGGTGGCAGGCAATTGTTGAGAGTACACGACATTTACTTGAACACACGAACATTCCAACTGAACAGATCACATGCTGCGGCATTTCCGGGCATAGCCTTGGAGTTGTGCCCATTGACAAGCACAACAGGTTGATGCGTGATACCGTGCCAATTTGGTCGGATTCACGATCCGAGCCGCAACAGTTGGAGCCTTTTTTCACGAAAATACCGGAAAGTAAATGGTACACCCTTACTGGTAACGGCTTTCCGGCAGGGTTGTATTCTGTATTTAAGATTTTGTGGCTTCGTGACAATGAACCCGAAATTTACCATAAGATCAATAAAGTCATAGGAACTAAGGACTACATCAATTTTAAACTGACAGGCAAAATTGCAACTGATTATTCCTATGCATCGGGCTGCGGGGTCTATGATCTGAATAATTGGAAATATAATGATGAATTGATAGCAGCAGCCGGGATAGATCCGGATATTCTGCCCAGAATTGTGCCTTCAACTGAAGTATTGGGGCACTTGACTCCTGATGCAGCTAAAGAGATCGGATTGCCTCAAACTTTGCAGGTCGTCGCCGGTGGCGTTGACAATTCATGTATGGCTCTGGGCGCACGAGCTTTCAAAGAGGGGCGTTCATATAATTCTCTGGGTTCGTCAAGTTGGATAGCAGTATGTTCGAGCAAGCCATTGCTGAATCAAAAATCTCGGCCTTATGTATTTGCGCATGTTGTGCCTGGAATGTTTGCCAGCGCAACAGCAATATTTTCGGCCGGCAGCAGTTTCCGATGGATAAAGGACCAGCTTTGTATCGACTTAGTTGAAAAGGCCCAGAGCCAAAACAAAGATGTTTACGATTTGATGTCTGACCTTGCACGACAGTCGCCTGTCGGAGCCAAAGGTTTATTGTTTAATCCTTCGCTGGCCGGCGGGTCATTGCTTGATGCGGATCCGGCCATTAGAGGCGCATTTATTGGGTTGGATTTGGGTCACAGTCGCAATGATCTTATTCGAGCCGCAATGGAAGGCATTTCGATAGGGTTGCGGGTGGCTCTCGATGAATTGCGCACCCTGACCAGTTTGACAGATGAAATGATTGCTGTCGGAGGTGCAAGCAAAAGCGAGGTGTGGCGGCAGATTTTTGCTGATGTTTACAACATGAAAATTGTAAAAACCTCGGTTGATCAGCAAACAGCAGCACTTGGAGCCGCAGCATTAGCCGCCGTTGGCACAGGAATATGGTCTGACTTCGAGTTAATTGACCAGGTCAACAAAATCGAATCTGTTGTTAAGCCAAATACTCAGGCTAATAACACTTATAACAAAATAATACCGATTTTTCAGAAAGCTTCGGGATATCTGGCTGATTTAGGTAAGGATATTTCGCACATACTCTATTTCTCCGATACGGTTCAAAACGTGTAGCTGTCGTTTAACACCGGCTCGTACACATGGACGGTTGCGGATGTGAATTCCAGTCAATGCCTTGTGACGGGTCAGCGATGCGGGTAATCCGGCCACTAACGATGTTAGAAATGGCGTATTCAGAATTTACAGGTGCACTCTCATCCACGATTCAAACCATGGCTGTATTGTGGATTTCAGAGATTTTGCGGATTTTGCTTCGGAGTGGCTGCGGTGCGGTGATCCAGCCGAACCCCAATGTCAGACATAGTGAACCGAAGATAAGGCAAATACCATATCTGCTATTTCGTCAGGACTTTTGAAATCAAGCCATGTATTATCTAGGGCCGATCGCCATTTTACCGCTTGGTTTCTAAATTATTAAATTAGGTGCAGATGGGAATTTTGGAATGTTTATCTATATAAATGTTTATCTATATCTTTTCGCACCAGAAATACCTACCCGTTTTGTTCCCATGTTCCCAATGCTCAGCACATCATCCTGGTGTAACCGCTTCTTTTAGTAAAACCAACGCGGTCAAAATAATCCAGCAGCGGAATAGCATATTTTCGGGTGGTATTGAGCAGGTATTTAAATTGCACGCTTTCCAGACCGCCATTTTTTGAAATATAGTTTTCGATAAGTTTTTTTGCCTGGCGTATGGCGTCCTTGTGGAAGTACAACTCCTTTTGTACCGCAATCAATATGCCCTGATCGAGAAGCATTTTCAGGAGCCGCATTAACTCAGGTTCAGCTAACCGCTTGAGGTTGATAATATCGGCTGGGTCAGGAGGATCAAAAAGCCTCGTTTTAAAAAGTAATTCGATCATATCGAGCTTATTTCTGAGTTCCGGATTCAAGCTTGGACAGTAAGCAGCCAATGAATAAAGCCGGCCCGTTGTTTTGATATCTCCCGATGACTGCAGTGCCGTAAGGGTTGACTCAAGAAAATGTTTTTCAAGGCCGGTGCAATTGAGCAGTGTTTCTGCTTCAAATCCAACCTTCTGGGGATCAGCTTTATGCATTGCGCCGAGTTCATCGAGCACTAACTGCTTTGTCCTGACAATGCTATCCGAATGGCTCCAGCGATCCTGCCCCATTGACAGAATTTTGCCTGCATCGGCAAGCTGCGCAAGGACAGTTTTTACTTCGGAAGCCTGCAGCTTGGCAGTATGGATGACCTGGGCAGTGGAAAGGCATTGCGGCCAGGCAGCAGCGACGCTGATCTCAACATAAGAACGCATATCGTTTATAACAGCAGCCAATCTTTTGAAGCCGGCCAAGGCCTGTATTTGTGATGGTTTGATCCGGCTTTTAGCGGATGTGATGATCCTGCCGCCGCCTATAGTTTGCGGAGGAGTCAGACTTCGCAGGATAAAGCGGTCCCCCGGCGCCGCAACTATCGGGCGATCGAGCCTCACCTGGGCAAGTGAACTGCGGCCATCCAAAAGAGCAGGCCCTTCAAGCAGGAATACCGTTGCCGTCACATCGCTTGTGCCGGTATGGAATTTGACTTGCTGGGCGTTCTTGATTTGTTTTTGGGCTGGGAGCATTTCAAAGTTACAAATAAACAGCGTCTCGCCGCCGAAACATTCATCGGCAACCAGTACATTGCCTCGCTTGACGGCCGTATGGCTTATCTGCGGAATATTTGCGGCCGCACACTGCCCCGCCAGTACATTGTCAGATGCGTCGTTATAGACCTGTATCGTTTTAATACGCCCGCGAATATTCTGCGGCATCAATATGATTTCATCACCTGTCTTCGCTGATCCTGAAACCGGTATGCCGGTTATGACGGTGCCATAGCCTTTTACCGAAAACACTTTCTCCACCGGCATTCGAAACAGGCCATCGGTTTTTTTGCATTCGATGCCTGCGACCAACTTTTTAAACACTTCAAGGAATACATCAAAGCCCTGCCCCGTAACATTTGAAACAGGCACGATCGGGGCTGCCCAGAGGAAAGTACCGGCGAGGTACTGGCGAACCCGGCCACTTACCAGCTCAAGTTCATCGCAATGGACCTTGTCGCATTTCGTAAGCACGATCATTCCTTTTTTGATTCCGAGGAGGGTCAGGATATCAAGATGCTCCCTGGTCTGGGGCATCACACCGTCATCAGCGGCGACAACGAGCAGAACCGCATCCATGCTGGAAGCCCCCGCAACCATAGTTTTGATGAAATTCTCATGGCCCGGAACATCGACGATCCCAACCTGCATGCCTGAAACGAGGCACGGTGCAAAACCAAGCTCGATAGACATTCCGCGTTCTTTTTCCTCTTTAAGGTAGTCTGTATCGCAACCGGTGAGCATTTTGACCAGCGACGTCTTGCCGTGGTCGATGTGCCCTGCTGTACCTATGGTGATATTTACCTGGTTGCTCATGCGTTTGCCGAAAGAACGGATACCAAAGCACTTATCACAACCTGCTCGTCACCATCAAGCAGCGTTCGCGGATCAATGAGGGATTGCCCATCCTGCACGCGAGCTATAACGGGTATGGGCTTTGCATGGCGTAAGTTTCGGACCACGTCACTTTCACTTATGCGGGCCTTTATCGCCACGAGCTTTGTCGGGAGCTGCTGGGAAGGAAGCGAACCGCTGCCCATCTGACTGAAACCGTCTATGATTTGGAGGCCGGCATCAGGCACCTGCTCACTAACCGCACTAACGATCCTCCGGGCCTGTGAATCAAGCTCAGCTATATCGCGGGAAAGCATGGCCAAGGTTGGAATTTCGGCAAGAGCACGCTGGGGGTTGAAAAACAGCTCGAGCGTGGCCTCAAGGAGCGCAAGGGTGAATTTGTCGACACGGACAACACGACTAAGCGGATTCTTGCGGCATTTCTCGACAAGGCTGCTCTTACCGATTATGAGCCCGCCCTGAGGCCCGCCGATGAGTTTATCGCAGCTGCATGTTACAATATCTGCCCCGTTGTTGATCGAATCCATTATTGTCGGTTCATAATCAAAGCCAAACTGCGAGAAGTCGATCAAGGCTCCCGCACCTATATCATCTATTAGCGGCAAATCATGTGCATGCGCAATGGCGACAAGTTCCGAAAGCTCGACCTCGGCAGTAAAGCCGATAATACGGTAGTTGCTCGGATGCACACGCATTATCGCCGCGGTATTCTCATTGATCGCATTTCGATAATCGTATGCGTGCGTTTTATTGGTACTGCCCACCTCTACCAGTTTGGCTCCGCTTGCGGCCATTACTTCCGGCAGGCGAAATGAACCGCCTATTTCGACCAACTGGCCTCGTGAGACGATTATTTCCCTGCCCTTGCCAACCGTATTCAATACCAGTGCGGTAGCTGCTGCGTTATTATTTACAACTGTCGCTGACTGCCCGCCAGTAAGATACTTCACAAGGTACTCGATGCGTTCATCACGCCTGGACCGGAGGCCGGTTTCAAGATCAATCTGCAGTCTAGAGTAGAAATTCATTTCTTCTGCTACCCGCTCCATTGCACTTTTGGCCAACACTGCCCTGCCAAGCCCAGTATGCAGGATAATGCCGGTAGCATTTACAACCCTTGTAAAGAATTTTCGGCAATGTTCGGCCATATCGATATCAAGCTGTTTGATTACGCTTTGAATTATATCCGCCCTGTCCGCCTGATTTTGGGGATTACCGACAAGCTCGCCGCGAATATTTTCAAGAATTTTTCGAATTTTTGATGTAACGAAAGGTCTGCCCAAGCTGTCTATATGCTGCGTAACAGAATGTTCATTAAGTATGGATTCGACCGAAGGGAGCGATGTAAGTGGATTGGAAAAGTGCATCATCTTATTACTCACAAATATTTACTGTTTAAGCTTAAGCGAAAAAGCGTGAAAATCAAGAACTTTGTTGATTTCTTTATAATTGTTTGCTACTATTCCAAAATGACAGCTACACCAGAAAACCTTGCAATCCCGCTTACAAACCAATACATATTCGGCTTTGGTTGACTGCTCAGTGCCAGTACTCGTGGCGAGTACCAGGAGATTTTGTGAGCCCTGCGCAACGGAGAGGCATGGCATAAAATAAAACTGGTGCTCAGCAGATTTTTACGGGTGAGGCAAAGCAATTTCCTCGCCCGTTTTTTTTCAGAGGCTAGTCATGTTCGTCGAACAATTTAACAATAATATCATTCGAGATGTTTACAGCGGCCCCGAAGGCAGGCTCTGGGAGCTTATCATGGGCGAACAGATCCACATCGGAGGGATGCAATCGTCGCTCGAACTTGCTAAAAAAGCTAATATTACTTCAGGTTCGACCGGCATCGATATCTGCTGCTGCAACGGCGCAGGCATGCGTTTTCTCGTCCGTTTTCAACAAGTCGAGCACATGAATGGAATTGATATGACTCAAACAGTTGTAGAACTGGGGCAAAAGCGTTGCGATGAACTGGGATTTTCGAGAAGAATCGAATTCAAACTTGCAGAAGCAACCGATACAGGCCTGCCTGATGCAAAGGCGGATTTTGTATGGGGGCAGGATGCATGGTGCTATGTGAACGGAAAAACAGCGTTGATAGCCGAAGTTGTGCGGCTTGTTCGCCCCGGCGGTACGATCGCTTTCACTGACTGGCTTGCCGGCAATGTACCCATGTCGCAGGCAGAATACACCCGTGTGCTGGCTTTTATGAAATTTCCTTCCATGGGAACCCTGGCCGGATACTCGGAATTGCTTAAGGCAAATGAATGCGAAGTAATAATCGCTGAGGATACCGGCAGATTTTCTCCTTGTATCGACCTCTATGTGAAAATGCTTGCAGAGCAGTTAGGTTATGACGCCCTGAAAATAATCAGCTTCGATGTGCAAATGTTTGAGGCGATCATCGAGGAAATGGCATTTATGCAAACTCTTGCGCACGAACAGAAAATTATTCAGGGCTTGATAGTTGCCAAGAAATTATGAGCTTAAAATGAACGATAATTGCCAAGGCAAGATAAAAATGTTCAAACCAATCCAACCTTGCGATAAAACTGAAGGATCAATGTGTCAACACACCAAAACATCTACCGGAACCGAATTAGAATGGTTCCGAAATATGATACCAAATTGCCTTGAATATGCCAAATGCTCAAAAAGCCAGGGCAAGCCCATAATTGGCGTAATGTGTGAATATACTCCTCGTGAACTGATCATGGCTGCCGGATGCGTCCCGGTTTGCCTATGCGGCGGCTCAGCAGCTACCATATCGGCAGCAGAAGCATATCTCCCCGGCTGTTTGTGTCCCCTGATCAAATCAACATTTGGGTATCATGTTTTAAAAAACAATCCTTTCCTTGAAATGGCCGACATGATCGTTGCGGAAACAACATGTGACGGCAAAAAGAAAATGTATGAAATCATGGGTCTCACCAGGCCGGTTTATGTTTTGGAACTGCCCCAGAAAAATGATGACCGCTGCGCATTTAATCATTGGCTCAATGAGCTGCAAAAATTCAAATATCATCTTGAGAAACGATTTAATCTACAGATCACTAATGAAAAACTGCGTGCTGCAATCACAACGATGAACCAGTTTCGAAAGCTGCGCCGGGAAGTGGCCCAACTCATGGCAGCAGAGGACCCGGTACTTACGGGCATGGAACTGCTCACAATAAAATCCAGTATCAGCGCATTTGCGGCGGAAATGGAGCAATATAAGCTGGCTCTTGATCACTTTTCCAGACGCAAGCAGAACTGCCAAAGGCAAAAGCCGGCAAGAGTGCTGGTCACCGGCGTTCCCATAGTCCATGGCGCTGAGCATGTTATCGACCTGATCGAACAGCATGGCGGCCTCGTTGTCTGCTTCGAGAACTGTACCGGCCTTAAGCCTGTTATGGAAGATGTAAACGAAAACGAGGCCGACCTGATGACGGCCCTGGCACGGAAATATTTTGAAATCCCATGCTCTGTAATGACGCCCAATTCCAAGAGATTAGACCTCCTCCGCGATTTGTATAACCAGTATCGGCCCGATTGCGTCATTGAGCTTGTCTGGCAGGGTTGTTTGACCTACGACGTTGAATCATTTCATGTGCAAAAGCTTGTCCGCGACGAGTTAGGCATCGGTTATCTTCGTATAGTAACTGATTATTCGCAAAATGACAGCACTCGAATCGCGATGCGTATCGACGCCATGTTTGAGACAATCAGAGCCAATGTTACAAGCCAATAGAAACATTTTATATTCATGTCCCTTCATTCCGGCCCCGTGGATAGAGGCCTACGGCTTCTGCGCAGAGAGGATCGAGCCTTCCTTGCATTACAATCAGCCGTGCACACCGCGCCAGGGCATGTGTGCACACGCCAGATTATTTTTAAACCACTGCTGCCGCCTTGATCCCGCGGCCGTTATTTTTTCAAGCACATGCGACCAGATGAGACGAGCGTTTGATTTATTTAGCTTCTATAGCAAAGTTCCGTCATTTCTGTTCAATGTGCCCGCTACCTGGCAAAATCTTACGGCGCAAAAATTATACAGGCTGGAATTGCTCAGGCTCGGCAGATTTATGCAAAGTATCGGCGGGATTGAGCCTTCGATATCTGCTCTTGCGGGTGCCTTCGGGACTGATAATCAAGTTATTTTGGGCAGCAGAACTTGCGACACTTCATCCAAACTTGTTGCAGTGATCGGCGAGCACAGATTAGCCCAGAGCAGCGATCTTTTTAATTTGATAGAACAACTCGGCGGCAGGGTTGTCCTGGATGCCCTTGGCACATCTGGCTGCACTTCGCCTGCCAAAATTGAAATGCGGTCTTTTTACAAAGATCCGCTCGAAGAAATCACTTCTGCATATTTTGGCACCATTCCAAGTATTTTTCGCAGACCAAATATCATGTTTTACTCCTGGCTCAGGAACGCATTTGTCCAAAACAGACCACATGGATTGCTGATCCAGAATTTCACATGGTGCGATATCTGGAAGGCTGAAATCGACGTAATCAAAAAACAGATCAATATCCCAGTACTTGAGATAACAATAGCCGATACAAACGAATATCTTCAGCCGTCTATCATCAACAGGATCGAGGCATTCATGGAGACATTAAAATGAATGCCCTGCCTGCAAGAATCAGCTTAAATGACTGGCGACAGCGGTATGCAGCCCTCAAGAATAGCGGCATGACTGAGCCATGTTACGGGGGCCCGCTGGAAAGGCATTTTGATGACGACGATTTAAGATTGGCCGATTTAAAATTCGACAATTCTGCCGCAGCCCTGCACCTGTGGAATTTTTTGCTTACCGAAGAAGACCGGCTCGCCAAAGCCCGCCAATCCGGCAAAAAAATTATCGGTACCATGAAAGACCTTGGTACCGTACCTGTACTCGCTTATGCGATTGATAATATAGCGGCATTTTACCCTGATGGAGCATGGTGGATTCCGTGCATAATGAAAAACAGTGACGGGCTTCTTTCGATTGCGGACTCATTGGGAATAGACGAATGTTTCTGCCCCGTTCGTGCCATGCTCGGAGCATTTACTACCTGTGCGCATTTTCCAATTCCTGATTCACTAATATGCAGTGCCGGTGCGGTTTGTGACGATTTCAGCGCGATTGCTCAAAGGCTTTGCTCATTGGGCTTTGATATCTTCTGGTGGGAAATGCCCAGGCGAAGATCTCCCCAACCTAGGGAGGAATCATTATCAGTTCCCGGCGGCATAGAGGTACCGCAAAGCATGATTGAATTGCTGGAATGCGAATTCAGGCGAATTGCCACACACATCGAAAATATTGCCGGCAGAAAAATAAGCATTGCCGGCCTTGAAAAATCTATCGCACTGACGAATTATGCCCGTTCACTGCTAATGCAGTTAAGAACGGCTGTATTCACCGCACAGGTATGCCCGCTCGGCGCACTTGAAATGCTGATTTCAGAAATGCTTATCATTCATTTTTGTTCTGACAGAACTGGTACCATTTTCGTTCTGGAGAAGCTGCTGGAGGAAGTTAAAAGACGTGTCGACGCAGGCGTGAGCATATTGCCGGACGGATCTGTCAAGATATTCTGGGTCAATCCGGTTGCTGATCTTGCCGCAATGCCCCTGCTTGAAGATCTTGGCGGCCGAATCTGCGGCACCGATTACATGATCACGCACGCATTATTACCCATCATGACAGGTATTGATCCCTATAGCGCTCTTGCCAGAAGCGCCGCTGCAGATTTGATGACAGGCCCGACACAGGACAGGGCTTATTCAATTTGTTCGGAAGCCAGAAAATTCGGTTCTGAAGCTGTTATTATTTCCAGGATACCTGGCGCAAGTCATTGCGCAACTGAAACGCCGATAATCGCCGAAATGGTCCGGCACGAACTTGGAATTCCTGTGCTTGAAATCGAAGTACCGACTATATTGGACCCGGTCAGGCCGTCGTTGCAGACAAAGATCGAGGCATTGATCGAGACAGCATTGCAAAGGAGAGCCAAATGATCTATGCGGGCATAGATGCAGGATCGCGAGTCAATAAAATCGTTCTTATGGATTCACAGTTCAATATAATGACAAAAGGCCAATGCAAAAATGGTATAGGAAATGAATCTATCGTGATGGAACTGCTCAAAGATTTAACAATCCGGGCCGATATAACCAGTTCACATATCAGTTACATTGTCGCCACCGGCTACGGACGAAATAATATCCCGGCTGCAGACGAGCGAATAACCGAAATTACCTGCCACGCAGCAGGTGTGCATCACCTGGTACCTGCCACGCAGGCAATAATCGATATCGGCGGCCAAGACAGTAAATTCATCCGCCTGGGCACAAACGGCTGCGTTATGGATTTCGCAATGAACGACAGGTGTGCCGCCGGGACCGGGTGTTTTCTTGAAATGTGCGCTTCCAAACTGAATATCGATCTCTTGCATATGGGACAATTTGCGACTGAGAGTACCAGCCCTGCCTCTATCAGCAGTATGTGTATGGTTTTCGCTGAGACTGAAATAATCGGGCTTCTGACCCAAAACACTCCGCCAATGGACATAATAGCAGGCGTGCAGAACTCCATAGCAACCCGCGTATCGGCAATGGCAGGGATGAATATACAGGGACCGATTGTCTTTACAGGCGGTGTTGCACTCCTTGACGGAATGGCAGAGGCCTTGTCTCAAGTTTTTAAACAACCTGTGCAGGTTTCTCCGCTTGCCCAATATACAGGCGCCATCGGCGCAGCTATTCTCGCAAAACGAATTTTTGAAAAACAGAAGTAGGTGAATTATGGCAGATATGGAAAAACGAAAACGTGTAATGCAGCGGTCTATCGCTCTTGGCCATTGTATCTGCGATGCCCGCAAACCCTGCCCATGCGATATTTTTAAGCAGAAAAATATATGCCTTTGCGCAGGTGAAAGAGTTGAGTCCGTCATCACTGGCCCCGTGCGACTGACCCAACTCGTTGAAAAACCCGGTTGTGCTTCCAAAATCGATCAGGCTTTTTTGAAAAGTGCGTTAAAGGGGCTTTCCTTTGCCCCAAACGCCAATGTACTCGTAGGCGCACCAGCCGGCGATGATGCCGGCGTGTATAAGATATCGTCTGATTGTGCCCTCGTTCAGACCGTAGATGTTTTCTCGCCAGTTGTCGATGATCCATACACATTCGGCCAGATAGCCGCAGCCAATTCGGTAAGCGATATTTATGCGATGGGAGCAAAGGCGCTGACTGCGCTTTCAGTCATAGCTTTTCCCGCAAGGGAACTGCCCGATCATGTAATGCACGATATTCTTCGCGGCGGCATAGACAAAATGACCGAAGCCGGTGTGGCCATCATCGGCGGTCACAGCATAAATGACCCACAGATCAAAGCCGGCTTTGCCGTGACAGGAATTATCCATCCTTCACGGATATGCACCAATGCAAATGCCCGCCCCGGCGATGTGCTTATACTTACAAAAGCACTCGGAACAGGCATAATCTCATTTGCCTGGCAGATAGGCCGGACATCTGAACAGAATATGAAGGCAGCGGCGATTTCCATGGCAACTTTGAATAAAAAAGCATGCGAATTGATGCTGGCACACGACATTGGCGCGGTAACTGACGTAACCGGCTTTAGCCTTATGGGCCATTTAGCTGAAATGGCGTCATCCAGTTCGGTTGACGTGGAGATCGTATTCGATCATCTTCCACTGCTGCCTGGAGTTCTCGAAGCTGCCGCGGATGGAATTCTACCTGGGGCTATCGAGCGAAACAAGGAATCCTGCCTCAAGCAAGCAGCCCCACAGCCTGAGATTTCATCGGAAATGCTGGATATCTGCTTTGACGCCCAGACCTCAGGCGGCCTTTTGATCTCTGTTTCTCCAAAGAATGCCCAGACACTTTTGGTCGATCTCCATAAAAACGGCATTTCCGATGCTGCCATTGTCGGCCGAGTCCTCGGTCCGGGTAAAGGTATTGTGCACCTTGCAAGCGACGGGACCTGCAAAATGCCGCAGCCTTCGCAAAAGCAGGCCCTCAACTGCACTACCGTCGATACCCCCAAAGCCGTTACAGACAAGCCACCCGTTGCCTGCTGCGCCGATGCTGCCCAAATCCTCCAGCCCGGCGGCTCAAATGTGCCTGAGAAATTTATAGATTTTCTCAAATCCGCAAATGCCCCAGGCGCCCTGGATGCTCATACAAAGCAGGCCATGGCAATAGCGCTTTCGGTATTGGCCAAATGCGAGCCGTGCCTCAAAATGCACCTCAAAAAGGCACAAAGCATGGGTTTCTCGCGTCAGGAAATCGATGAAGCGGGATGGATGGCAATTGCTTTCGGCGGTTCGCCGACGATGATGTTTTATAATGATATAGCTTCCTCGGTGCTTGGTAATTGATAATCGGCTCGTTACGAGCTATACTATATTACAGGAATATTGCGGAGGTGACAGGTGCCTGGTGGTGCTCCTGGTCTTCAAAACCAGTGTGGTGGCATAATATGTCCCGTGTGGGTTCGATTCCCATTCGCCTCCGCCATTTTTTATGATTAAAGTAAATAATAAAACCAGGTTAGCCGTCTCGCTTGCACTTGTCGCGGCAGGCATAATAATGCTGGCCTACGGCCTGGCCGCACACAGATTGAAAGTGCTTAAGTTTGGTGTTGATAAGGCTAAGGCGTTATCACCCCAATCCCATTTGGAACTGAGCGAGCGCGATATTATCAGAGATGTAACAATCAGCGGCCTGGTGCTCAATGGCAGCGTTATACAGCGAACTTACGGCGGCGATGCTGTTCCCGCCAGTTTATGTCCTACCTGAGTAAAATAGCAAGGCCATGGTGTCCATGAGCAAAAAAGAATCAACAGCATTCAAATTGAGCCAAAACAGGCTCTGGATACAAGCCGGCTTTCTTCTTGTCTGGCTTGACCCTTTGGCATTGCGTCTGCATAATATCTGCGGCCCGGTTTTACATTGTTATGCGTGTCCGCTTGCGACTTTCGCTTGCCCCATAGGCGTCCTGGCTAATTTTGCCGCGCTGCACATATTTCCGTTTGCCGCTATAGGAACTCTTGTCCTTGTTGGTGCCGTTTTCGGCAGATTTATTTGCGGCTTTGTCTGCCCATTTGGACTTTTGCAGGACCTTGCCTCTCGCACACCGGGTCCCAAAATTACTGTTCCGGTCTATTTTTCTTACGCACGTTATTTTGTACTGGCGGCTCTGGTTTTCGCAATTCCATACCTTTACTCGATGGAGCACCCGCTTTCGATTTGCATGGTATGTCCCGTTTCGGGCATTGAAGCAGCAATCCCTAACATGCTCTCGCAGGCATCGCAAAGCAAAAGCATTGTCTGGCCAAATATGATCAAAATAATCTTAACGCTGGCGGTTATCGTGTCTATGTTCTTCGTTCACCGTGTATGGTGCTATCTGTGCCCGCTCGGCGCGATATTTGGCTTATTCAACAAGTTCTCACTTTTTATCTACAAGATCGGCCCGTCCTGCACCAACTGCGGGGCATGCAGCAAATCCTGCAAAATGAATTTATCGCCTGCTAAAGCGCCCGGCTCTGATTCATGCATCCGCTGCCTTGACTGTGCCGATTGCAAAACAGGCGCCATCGAAATAGCCACGCCGCTTACAGCCAAAGACCTTATTTGATCGTATCAATAACCTGTGCCGGCGCAACTCCCTCGGCGATTACCTTTTTCGAACTGTCCGTAACAATAATCCAAGGCAAACCCTTGACGCCCAACTTGGCCTTGACCTTTTCCGCATCGCCCTGGATTATACCCGCTCCAAATGGCACGTTCTGTTCTTTGATCCAGTTTTCCACTACATCTTTTTGGGCACTTGCGGCCTGCACAAGAATCACCGCCGCCTCTTTTGCTTCGATTTCAGTCTTTAACCTGGTCAGTTCACGCACAGCGAAACGCGATGGCCTCTGGTTCATATCGAAAAAGCAGAGCACAAGTTTCTTGCCCGCAATCGAATTAACATCAATCCCCGCAATATCCCCCTGAAACTCGGGCAATTTTTTGCCTTTAAGTGATTTGAACACAGTAGATTCCCGGTTCCAGCTTGAGCCGGAATTGTCGGCCTTTTTAAGTACAAGCTTAAGTTGCTCATCCACAGGTGCAGCAGTCCTCAACCAGGCATTGAGGTTCTCTGTTCCCGCGTGCATGTAAGCACTTAGATTTAGTTCACCTTCACATACCTTTGCCAGCGTGAAATTACCCTGCTTATCGCTTTTGGTTTGAATATTCACCTGCCCCTGGCCGTAGCACTGGATATTTACTCCCTCAACCGGCTTATCGTTTTCGTCCACAACAATCCCGCTCACAGTCAGCGTCGCTAGCTTCAAGGTTATCGGTTCAACCTCTATAACGCTGTTTTCGGCTTCTCCGGCCTCAATATTATTTGAATAGCCCTGCCCGTAACCATCAGCCGTTGCGTTGAAACTGTATTTTCTATCCGGCACAAGTGCCTTTATATTATAATGGCCATTGGCATCCGTTTTAACTCCGTTATTAAGACTCCACCCCCTGCTGCTGTTCCAGACCGTTACATTCAGAGTTGCACCCTGGATCGGTTTATCATTTACATCATTTACAATACCCCTCGCGATAATACCATTCTCAAGCTTAACTTCCATTTGGTTTACATCTTCATCGACATCGATTATAGCCGCCAGGTTTCGCTCCTCGTGACGTACGACAAGCACTTGTGCTTCATTACGCATCGGGCCGAAACTGCTGGTATCTAATGTGAACTGCCCCTGCGCATCCGTCTCCGCGGTCCAGCCATAATAGGGAAGGCTCATCTTCGCCCCCGCCACCGGCTTACCCTGACCATCCCGCGCGATACCGGTTATCTTAACGGGGTTTTTACCCTCCAGCGTAAGTTTTGCGGTTTGCCCTTGCTCCACTTCAACCTGCTCGGATAGTCTTGCGTTTTGCATCTGCACCTGATAGCTGCCCGGCAAAACTCTCAGCCTGGCAATGCCATTTGCATCTGTATACCCTGATGCCCCAGAAAAGCCCCCGGTGGGGTTGTGAGCATATACAAGCGTCTCTTTGACCGGCGCCTTTTTACCATCAAGCACCGTTACCTCTATAACCCCGCCCGTTGAAAGTCGCACCTGCGATTTCGTAGTCTCACCGGCTTTGATAACCACTTTCTCATTGACTGGAGCCCACCTTGGCAGCTTGCCTTTTTTCACATCCTCCTTGGAAGTTCCATCAGTAATGCTGATGGTATAAGTTTTAGGCGCGAGCATTTTGAACTGGGCAATCCCATTTGCATCGGTTACGGTTTTTTTCAATCCCACAGGCCCCATGCGGCCAACTGTTCTTACATTCACACCGGCAACCGGCTTACCG
>MHYB01000029.1:19174-20795 GCA_001824635.1 Planctomycetes bacterium GWF2_50_10 | reverse complement strand
TGCCGCTATCGCCGAAACTATTGAAAACCGGCCTGTCTTTGGCCTCTACCTGCAGATCTACCATCGCCGGTTCGGGGACGCCATCTATACTGAATCGCCCGCTCTCGTCTGTTTTTGCGCAAAGAGTTTCCACCGCATCGGTTGCAGATACGAAATACGAACCGCGCTCGCCGTTATTCACAATTGCCGCTATAACGCTTACTTTCGCATCTGCGACAGGCGCATTGGTATCATCCATTACGGTGCCTGATACCGTCACAGGTTTATACATTGCGATATCAACCGGCCGCGATCCTTCCATGCCGTGCTGCATGCCGAAGCCGCAGAGGCGACCGCCTTTTTTCGCCGAGATCATGCTCATCACTAGTTGCGCAGGTTTTGACGTTTTCACGACGAACTTGCCGTTAGCATCGCTTACAGTTGCGATTTCCCCTGCCAGATCAATATTTTCCGCGGCTTGATCGTATTGGAGTACATGTACCAACACATTCGCATCTTGAACCGCGACATTGTTTACATCAACCAGTTTGCCTGAAACAATATAGTCCTCTGCCGCCCATGCCCCACAGCTTGCAGCCAGGACAATTAAAAATCCAGCTATCCGCAACATATCAGCTCCCTGCTAAAAAAAGGCGGCACTTAGCCGCCTGTTAGTTTTACTTTCTTCTCCTGGCAACTACAGCCACAATTGCTACTGCGGCCAATATCCCGCCGATCACAACAATATTCTTGTATGCCGATCCGTCTTTAGCCTCCACGGGCGTTGCCTTGGGCGAATTAACATCTTTTATTTCAACTGCCGCGATCACATAAGGCGATGGCAAGTTGATATCAAACGGGGTATCCAGAACGACGCTGACCTTCACTGGTTTTGCGATATTTTTGGGCTCTCGCCACGAGAGCGAACAAGTTCCGCCTCAGCCATATTCCAGCGAAAACTTCTTATCATATTTGCCATCCGCGCTTACAAAATGCAGCTTAGGCGCAAAGTCATCCTGGCCTTTTTTTATCCTGATCCTGGATTGTGCGCCGTCTATAAATGACTGCGAAAAGTTGTATTCACCTTTATTATTCGAGACATCAAGCCTGCTTAGTATTGGTTCGCCAAGGGCCAACTTTTTCGGGCCTGCCTGATTAGGCTCAATATTGATCTGATTATTCCAGGCACTGCCGCCCAGTTCCCAATTATTGCCTTTTGCATCCTTGCGTACGATAGTCCAGTTCTCCACCCGATAGTCGCCCTTGATCGCCATACCTTTTCCATCTTTGAGTTTGACATCAAAGGAACCGTTATCGCCGGTCAAACGCAATTTCGACATGTCCTTGGCTACCTGGAGCTCGCATAATTCCGGCGATACAGGCTCTAGCTGTACATATGCTCCGTCTTTTGCCACATTGAGCGTATAATATTTATCATTGTAATATATAAATTTACCTACCTTATGTTCTTCGTCATTACTCCCGATCGAAAGGCATGCCGCAGTCGTAAAATCGCCGTCGGAATCTTGGTCGACAAGCTTGGCCTTGACCTTTTTGTCGCCAATCGTAAGTTCACCCTCATACCAGCAACCGGGCCAGATAGTTATATGTTTTTTATCACCGCTATCCTCCGTGTACATAC
>MHYB01000029.1:0-19027 GCA_001824635.1 Planctomycetes bacterium GWF2_50_10 | reverse complement strand
AAATGTCATAGTTGGTATTGCCTTTTGAACTGTCAAACACCATCAAAATGCCGTTTGGATCTTTGAGCATGGGGCTTTTCCAGTTCATAAAGGCTGGTTGCGATGATTTCAGGGCCGGAAGAGCCACGTTATTCGGCGATGAATATATAAGCTTAACGCCATGCCCATGCGCATGGGTAACGTACTCATCCGATTTTCCCAGGCTCCGATACATTAGCCATTGCTCGTCCGCCGCCCACAAGGTGCATATTGGGGCCAGATTCAATATAAAAACCAGCAATAGTTTCATAATTCCCTTTCAGTCTTCAGGGTTGTTTTCGCAATATAATTACTGGATGGCCGAATTTTCGGTTTCGTTACAAAATTTTTTAATAAATTTTTGGATCGGGCCCAAATTCTTCCGGTTTTTCCAATACAATGCCCATACACTCGGCCAACCGTTCTTTAAAAAGCCCATTTTTGAACATAAGCACCGCAAACGGCGCAGCAATTATGTAAAATACCAGGCCAAATACAGCACCCGCTATGGATATGGCCGCGAATATCCCGCCCAAATGCGTGGTTGCGAAAAGAATCAGGCCCAGCAGCATAGAAAGCGCCATTGTAGACAGCAGGTAAAACATCAGCAGATACCAGCCGAACCTTGCGCCGCTCAGTTGAGCCCCCATCCTTAATCTCGTAAGCAGCAAAGCCAAAACCGTTGCACCGAACCAGATGCTGAAATACACCGGAACGACTATACTGTTTGATGACATGCTCCACTTGCCCCCCATACCTGATATGTGTACCAGCAACAGCCCCAAAGCAATGGCAAAAGCATAGCCTAGCCTTACGATGCCTCGCTTACGCCAAAAATACGGCAGCACAAGCAGATAAACCGCCAAAAATATGATGCACATACTAAGTAAATCAAAGAAAACGTTTAGTCCGCCACCTCTGAAGAAGGTCTGCCTGGCAATACCCCACATTGCCAGCACCACCCCGATCGGGATCAATACAGCCCAGGCACGCGCATTCCTGTTATGCGCCGGAATCACAAGTGCAACCAGCAAAACAAGCCATGTCCCCAGCGGGGCCAGATGATAAAACGGCAGAAACGTATAGTATGTTGCCTGTCCAGATGGTGTCCCGTCGTCAGATACGGGCAATATCTTCAGTTTACCGTAAACGCTTAGTGGTACTCGCCACGAGTACGAGCAGGTTCCGCCTCAACCATAGGCGAAAATGCCATCATGGAGCTTGCGTTCACCCTGATAAATGGCAAATTTCGGTGGTTTTGTCCGGTCAACAGTCGGGGCAGATGAAGGAGCGGCATTAAAGTGCAGAGTCAACACACGGCCGTAGCGGACAGCTTTTATGGCAGGCTGGTCCTTGGATGCGATTACGTCAGAGCCGCCATAAAGCAGAGATGACCAGCATAGTGCTATCAAAAAACCAAGTTGCAGACAGGTGCCTCGCCTCAATTTATCCTCATAAATAAAAGCAAATCTGATGACAGATTTACCCTGATTCGAATAAATTGCAAATACAAAAACAGGTTCTTATCCAAAAAAGTTGGTGAATATTGAATAAAAAGTATGGATATCATGCTGCCTTTTGATATGTAAATTTTTTGTATAAAGGAACTTGCGTAAAGAAAGGAGTCGCACAATGTCCGGTCTTAGTATAACAGGGTATTTTCTATTTAACGAATGAAAATTCTGTATCAAAACATTCCCAGCGATGTTCCATCATAGCGTTCTGGCTGTCCTCGTCGTGCAAGTGGCAGTAAAGATCAATAAATACGGAGAGGGGGGGATTCGAACCCCCGGTACCCGAAGGCACACTGGTTTTCGAAACCAGCTCGATCAGCCGCTCCGACACCTCTCCGTAAAACGCACATTTTTACCACTCCACCGCTGTTTTATCAAGAAAATTGCGGTATTACGCTTAGATATCCCAAAAGCACGCCGCCGAATGCTTCCGAAGTATATCAAGCATCACCTGGCACGCCGCCCGGATTTCCCACTGCGCCGCTTTTTCCAGCCTCACACTGAAAATATGCCGCCATTCCCTGAAATTCGCCGTCACCACGATATTACTGGTGCAGGCATTGGGCAGCACAAATCTGGCATCTTCCTTCTTAAGGCCCCGCTGGCGCCATTTGGCGTACATCACAGCTATCGCCTGCATATCATTTTGGAACTCTTGCCTGTCATTTTCACTCACAGCGGGCGGCATCACATAATCCAGCTCATCCTCTTCCACATACCTCTGCGACTGCTGGCAAACCGACATAAGCCTGTGCCGCACTATCTGGTGCGTCATCGCGCGCGAGCAGTTCTTGATCTCGAACGTCGCGCACGCATGCTCCAGCGGCGTTTCATGCCCCATTTCGATAAGTCTCTTTATGAATGTATCCGAACTGTCCGCCCCTATCCTCTCAAAGCTTTGCCAGCATGTCCGCCCGGCATACTCGATCACCTTTTGTGCATCCGGCGTTATTGCCAGAAGGCTTACTTCAAGCGTTTTTGCCCTTGCAATTGGTTCCATTTTTCACCTGCATATAATATTTCTAAACTGAGTTTTTACGTTCATTCACAGCCGTAATGATCATCGCTGCGGTTATTCCCGTCGCTATCCCGACCAGCCCAGCCCCCAGCCGTCCCGCGAAAAGCTCTTTCCCGCCAATATGGGCAGCTAAATAAATACCCCCAAGCGCCCCTATCGGCAGCAAGATCGCTAAAAACCAGAACCCCACGATGCTTTTACCTGCTTTAGGCCTGTATTTTTCATTGATATAGTCAAGCCACAGCAAACTCGCAAAAGCCATTCCGCCCCAGTAAAAAATATACCCCACCACGGACGCAAACATGAATGGATCGCTCTGAGCGAGAACTGTAAGCACAAAAATAACCGTCAGCACCACCCACGCCGTCGCCACCCGGATCTCAAACACCCACATGATCAATAGTGCCAGCAAAACTCCAAGCATATCAGCCCGAAAATCCGTCAAATCCGGCGTCCGGTGCATTAAACCCTGGAGTATCTCGTCTGCAATACCGTAAATTGCCATCAATCCAAGCGTAACCCATGTAAAATAGTATTTCAGACCCGGCCGTCGCGAATAGCTGATCGCATTCCACCATAGGTACGCCAAAAGCATATACCCAATAAAGTGCAAGGTTTTATCAGACATCTGGGCGCGTATTATCCACCCCGGCACCCGTTCCAGATGTGTAAGCAGAAAAATCGCCGGCCAGTACAGCAACAGCGATACTATAAACACTGTCCTTATGTATTTATTCTTTTGGAGCATCGAAGAACTTTACTTACAGAAGTCATCTCCAACTGAGATTTTGGAATACTTCTAAACCTTTGCAATTTCCTTTGCGGCCTTTATAATCTAATTTGTATCAACTTCCAAGACCGAAGTTGACGCCTTTATAAATTCATATCGGAGATATTTATGCGCTTAGCACTTATGATTGCTGCTGTTGTGTTTTGTTTGCCGTTTTGCGGCCATGCCCAGGATGCCAACACGGCGGCGGATTCCAATATCGCAGCCGACAGGCTCGCCCGCGCCCCGCAGCTGCGTATCGTATTGCCCGATCCGAATATGCTAGGCACCATCAGCGTCGAAAACAGTATCGCCGTCTATGACCAGACCCGCGCGTATCTTACAACCCCCCTCAGCGACGAGCAGGTAAGCCAGCTCACATGGGCGGCAAACATGACCATACGCGCCCTTGCTCGCATACAGACGACGCGTGCCGCACCGCCCACAAGAGCCCGCCCCGGCCAGGCATCAGCCCCAAACCCGCTGCTGTTCCCATACGATCTTTACGTTTTCAACGTCAATGGCATATTCACTTACGATCCCCTTGCTCATTCGCTCACACGCATCGTAACGCGTGATTTTCGCCTTGGCCTCTCCAACGCCGCCAACAAGCAGCCTGCCATAAACCAGGCTGGTATGACAATACTCATACTCACCCGCCCCGAGGGCAAAACCGCCACCACCCGCTCACGTTTTAATGAGTACGCCCAGGCAGGTCAGATAGCCCAGTCTGTCGCCCTGCAGGCCGCCGGCCTTGGCCTGGGATCCTTGATCACAACAACATTCGATCAGATCCTTGTTCGCAAACTGGCCAACATCCCCGCCGCCCAGGACCCGATTGCAATGGTAACCATTGGTGTGCCCTCCACTGCGATAACAGCTCAGCCAACCCAGGCAAGACCCCAGCCCACCGCGCAAACCGTAGCACTGATCTTGCCGGAAAAGAATTACAGCGATGAGGAACTTTCTGACATTCTCGACGCCTTCGACATCGCAAACATACGCGCCGAGATCGCAAGCACAACCCTGGGACCCAGGGAAGGAATCAATCTGGGCCAGGCCACCGCAACCGTAACCATCGCCGACCTGGACCTGCAGCAGTATGACGCACTGATCTTCATCGGCGGAAATGGCATGATGGACTACTATCGAAACGATGCTGTACTTGATCTTATCGCGACAGCTTCCAACCAGGGCAAGATAATCGGCGGCATCGGAGAAGGCGCCGCCTTGCTCGCCAAAGCAGGCATACTCCCAGCAGACCGTGCCAGGAGCTATCAGCGGCAAAGCCAGTACCGTCTCGGCAACAACCAATCCTATGCCGAATCAGGCGTTCAAACCCAGGCTGGCATAATCACCGCCGCGGGGCCCGCCAGTTCAACCCTCTTCGCCCGCGCCATAATCCAGGCGATCCGCCCCGGCACCACTGCCCCGATTGGGCCTGATGTTCTGCGCCCTTCACCGAGAGTACGTCTCGGCGGCGGCACAACTTCGCCAAGGGGCAGTAATTACTAACACTAACAACTAATCACAAATTACTAATCACGCACTTGCAATACTTTCGTCCGTGCGTTCGTATGTTGAATAATAATAAGGTGTATAAGCCTCGAATTCCGCCGCGCAGGTATCAACCAGCTTGTACACAGGCTTGACACCCAATGCCAGACGCTGCTTGCGAACTTCCATCTCGGTGCTCTTTCGCAATTTAGCGATCTGCTTATCGCCAAAGCCATAGCGTTTGATCTCAAGCATGAACTCGGCATCGATCTGGGCCGCTGCCGCGATCTTAACTTCCATATCGATCAACTGTTTTACATTATAAATAAACCACTTATCGATCTGGCAAAGCGACGCGACCTCTTCGACGCTCATATTGCGTTTGAGAGCTTCTTTCGCGAAGAAAAGCCTGTCCGGCACAGCCGTTATCAGCCCCTGCCTCAACTGTTCATCGGAAATATTGGTAAGCTTATCATCAAGCCCAGCAACACCTGTCTCCAGCGAGCGATAACCCTTCTGCAGGGCCTCTTTAAACGTCCTGCCCAGCGCCATAACCTCACCCACAGATTTCATGCTTGAACCGAGAATAGCCTCAGCACCTTTGAATTTTTCAAACGTAAACCTCGGAATTTTCACCGCGACATAATCTATCGTCGGCTCAAAACACGCCGGTGTCTTGGCTGTAATGTCATTTGGAATTTCATCAAGAGTATAACCCACAGCCAGTTTGGCGGCTATCTTCGCTATCGGAAAACCCGTCGCCTTGCTCGCGAGAGCCGAACTGCGGGATACGCGTGGATTGATCTCGATCACAACCATTCTGCCGTTTTTCGGATTGACCGCAAACTGCACGTTAGAGCCGCCCGTTTCTACGCCTATCTCGCGAATGCATTTTATTGCCGCGTTCCGCATTTCCTGGTACTCACGATCCGTAAGCGTCTGGGCAGGAGCAAGCGTAACCGAATCTCCTGTATGCACTCCCATCGGGTCGATATTCTCAATGGAGCAGATGATAACCACATTATCCATCCTGTCGCGCATGACCTCAAGCTCAAATTCCTTCCAGCCCGCCAGATACTCTTCGATAAGTATTTCCCGTATCGGCGAAGCATCCAGGCCCGTCTGAACGAATTTCCTGTATTCTTCTTCATTGAATGCCACACCACCGCCCTTACCGCCAAGCGTAAACGCAGGCCGAATGATCGCAGGCAGTGAAACTATCTTCAGCGCCTCTTCTGCCTCCGCCGTATTCCTTGCCAGCCCCGAACGCGGAACATCAAGCCCGATCTTTATCATACAGTCTTTGAATAACTGGCGATCCTCCGCCTTGGCTATCGCTTCTGCGCTTGCGCCGAGCATCTTGACGCCGTATTTTTCAAGCACGCCGCTCTTTGAAAGATCCATCGCGCAGTTCAGCGCAGTCTGCCCGCCCAATGTAGGCAGTATCGCGTCAGGCCTTTCCCGCTCGATTATCATTTCCACGAACTTAGGCTCTATAGGCTCGATATACGTCCGCTGCGCCATGATCGGGTCCGTCATGATCGTCGCCGGGTTGGAATTTATAAGCACAAGCTCATATCCCTCAGCCATCAGCGCCTTGCACGCCTGCGCGCCGGAATAATCGAACTCGCACGCCTGCCCTATCACTATTGGGCCAGAACCTATTATCAATATTTTATGTATATCATCTCTGCGCGGCATTTCTAAACTCCAAAATTACCATTTCTTCCTTATGTGTATATTCGCCCCGATAAGTTCATCCTTTATTTGCCTGATCGTATATTGTCCCGTATGTATCATGCTCGCTATAATAGCCGCATCGGCTTTACCAGCCGTAAACACCTCTGCCAAATGCCTCGGCTCCCCCGCCCCGCCGCTTGCCACAACAGGTATTCGCACGCTCGTCGATATCAGCCGCGTAAGGTTCAGTTCAAAACCCTCCCTCGTCCCGTCGGCGTCTACGCTGTTTACGACTATCTCACCAGCCCCAAGCCCCTCCGCTTGCTTTGCCCATTCAAGTGCATCGATACCAGTCCTCTCCCGAAAACCGCGTATCGTGATCTCGTACCCGCTTGGAAATTTTTGCAGGTCTTCTACCTTCACCGGGTCCATGCCCAGCACTATGCACTGCGCACCAAACTCACGCGCCCCCTCCGCGATTATCTTTGGATTTCGCACCGCAAGCGAATTTACACTTACCTTTTCCGCTCCCGCCAAAAGCACCCGCCGCATATCCTCAAGATTTTCTATCCCCCCGCCCACTGCAAACGGAATATGCACTACTTTGGCAACCTCGCGTACCATCTCAATATCGATAGGCCTTCTCTGCGCCGATGCCGTTATATCATAGAATACCAGCTCATCGCACCCGCCGTCACTGTATGCCACAGCCATTTCGATCGGATCGCCAAGCTCGATATTATTCTGGAATTTCACTCCCTTGGTAACCTTGCGGTCGCGAACATCCAGGCAGGGTATTATGCGTTTGGTCAGCATGTCCCCTCCCACTTCGCAAAATTCGCAAGCATCTTCAAACCTATCCTGCCCGACCGCTCAGGGTGAAACTGCACAGCTGCCAGGTTACCCCTCGCTATCATCGCCGCAAAATTCACATCCGCATAATCCGTTCTGCCAATCACAATGGATTCATCTTCCACCGCCGGATAATAGCTGTGCACGAAATAAAACTCGCTTTGATTTTCAATACCCTCAAGCAGCGGATGCGATCTTGTAAACGAAAGCCCGTTCCACCCCATCTGCGGGATCTTGCACATTGGGTCAGCCGAACTGAATTTTTTCGCCCTGCCTTTGACTATCCCCGTGCACTCCACTCCGCCATCCTCATCGGAATAGCCCAGCAGCAGTTGAATGCCTATGCATATCCCAAGAAACGGCGTCCCTCTTTCGATAACCTCCCGGATCGGCTCGATCAAGCCCAGTGAACGCAGATTAGCCATAGCCGCCCCAGCCGCCCCCACCCCTGGAAACACCACACGCTCGGCGCGTAAAATATCCCCCGGCTTATCCGTAATAAGCACCTTCTCGCCCAAATGCTCAAATGCCAGTTGCACACTGGTCAAATTACCCGCTTTATAATCTACTGCTACTATCATTATCTAAAAGCAATCCTGACCACGTCAGGATTCCACACCTTTACCTTTTGCCTTTTGACCTTTGCCCTTTACTTCTTATGCTCTTTCATCAGCGCACAGAACCGTCCGAACAGCGTCCTCGCATCATGAGGCCCAGGCCCTGCCTCCGGGTGGAACTGCACCGAAAACGCCGGTATATGCTTATGATTGATTCCCTCGCATGTGCCGTCATTGAGATTCAAATGCGTGATCTCCACGTTGCGATCGCCGCCGAGCGAATCGATATCAACGCAGAACCCGTGATTCTGCACTGTTATCATGATCTTGCCTGTAGCAAGGTCTTTCACGGGATGATTTCCGCCATGATGGCCGAATTTGAGTTTGAACGTCTTTCCGCCCAGACCAAGCCCAAGCATCTGGTGCCCAAGGCATATCCCGAAGATCGGCACCTTGCCAAGAATCCCGCGAACCGTCTCCACGGCATACTTCACCGCTGCCGGATCGCCAGGCCCGTTTCCAAGCAGCACCCCGTCAGGCTTCCTAGCCAAAATATCCGCCGAACTCGCCGTCGCGGGCACCACTTCCACCCTGCACCCCGCCTCCGCAAGCTGCCGCAGTATGTTATATTTGATACCGCAGTCATAAACGACCACATTATAAACGCCCCTGTCCTGCCAGATATACGAATTCTGCTCGATGACATCCTTGACAAGATCGCGGCCCACCAGGTCGGGAGCCGCCTTAGCCTTGGCCACAAGTTCCTCATTGCTCTCATCGCCGCTGGAAATAACCGCGGTCATCGCCCCAGCCGTTCGTATATGCTTGGTTATCTCCCGCGTATCGACATCCTGTATCGCCACGATGTTATTCCGCTTGAGATACTCGTCAACCGTTATCTCATTGCACCGCCAGTTGCTCACTATCTCCGACGCCTCGCGGACTACAAAACCGGAAAGGAATACCTTTCGCGACTCCATATCTTCGGTATTTACGCCATAGTTCCCTATCAGCGGGTATGTCATGGTAACTATCTGCCCGGCATAAGAAGGATCGGTAAGCACCTCCTGGTACCCCGTCATCGCCGTATTGAACACCACTTCGCCATGCGTGATGCCAGAAGCCCCAAGCCCCTTACCCTTTAAAACCAACCCGTCTGCAAAAGCTATTTTAGCCAACTCTTATCTCCGACCTACATAACACAATTAACTTCACTGCTTAACTTACCCGCAAACACTTTCACCTGTCATACCCAGACACTGTTGCCTCTTGCCTGTTGCCTTACCTTGTTCCTTACAACTTGTCCCTAACCTACCCTCTATACGCATTGGTAATCGGCAATCGCCAATCTTTTCCAAACGCTTTGGGCGTAATTTTTATTCCCGGCGGCGATTGACGCCGTTTGTACTCATTTTTATCTATCATGCGCACCACCCGCGTCACCGCCTCCGCAGGCATGCCGCTTTCGATGAGCCAGCTAATCGACTGGTCTTCTTCCACATAAGAACGCAGGATTGTATCAAGTATCTCGTATTCCGGCAAAGAATCTGTATCCTTCTGGTTTGGCCGCAATTCCGCCGTCGGCACGCGGTGTATTATGCTTTGCGGAATCACCTCAGCCCCGCGCATCTGATTAAAATACGCCGCCAGCCGATAAACAACCGTCTTAGGCACATCCTTTATCACCGCAAAACCGCCCGCCGTATCGCCATAAAGCGTCGAATACCCAACCGCCGTCTCGCTTTTATTTCCCGTCGTAAGTACAAGCCAGCCCATCTGGTTGGAAAGCGACATGAGCATCGAGCCGCGTATCCTCGCCTGGAGGTTCTCATAAGCCAGCCCGGCATTGCTCCAGCCCTCAACCGTGGCAAGTACCCCGTCAAACGATTCCAGAACAGTACTTATCGGAATCGTGTGAAATTCTATCCCCAGCCTTTCGCCCACAAGCCCCGAATCGCTTATCGTCTCGGCACTGTTGAACTTCGACGGCATCGTAACGCCCACAACATTATCCGCCCCAAGCGCCTCGACCGCTATCGCCGCCGTCAAAGCGGAATCTATACCGCCGCTTACGCCGATCACAACCCGTTTAAAACCATTCTTGCGCACATAATCGCGGGTTCCCAGCACCAGCGCTTGAAATATCTCTTCAACATCCTCCAGCATTGCAACCGGCTCAGAATCAATAACATTGACATCCGCCCCCTGCCGTTCTACTCGCCCCACCAGCAGATCTTCTTCGAATGCCTTCGCCTGCAGCCGAACCTCGCCTTTTGAATCAACCAACATGCTCCGCCCGTCAAAGACAAGTTCATCCTGCCCGCCGACCAGATTGCAATACGCAACAGCTGTGCGAAGTTTGCTCGCGCAGCCTGCAAGTACCTTCTGGCGGGTTACTATTTTCCCCACATGGAACGGGGAAGCGGAAATATTCACAATTAAGTCGATCGGCCCCGAAGAGGCCAGGAAATTGGCTATCCAGTCGGTAAACCACAAGTCCTCGCAGATGGTCATCGCCACGCGCATGCCCTTGATCTCAATGATCGCCGGCTCAGACCCTGCGCTGAAATACCTTTGTTCATCGAACACGCCGTAATTGGGCAGCAGGCACTTCTGATAGGTCTTTTTGATCACCCCGCCCTGCAAAAACGCCATGGCGTTATACTGCTTGCACTTATGCTGCTGGGCAAAACCAACCAGCATGGGGATCTCTTTACAGGAAATCGCCAGTTTTTCAAGGGCTATGTAGTTATCCGCGTAAAAATGCTTTTTAAGCAGCAGATCTTCCGGCGGATACCCGCTAATGGCCAGCTCCGGAAAAACGAGCAGCTCGACATCCTGGGCCTTTGCCCGCGCGTACATCTCCTCCATGGAACGTACGTTGGCCTCCAGACCGCCGACTATCGCATCAAATTGTCCAAGCCCGATTTTGAGGCTCATTCTAACCCTTGATCCAGCCGCCGCCAGGCCCGATTTAACCCCGAACAGCCGCCACGAAAATTAGTTTATAAAAAAGTCGCGCAATTATAAATCCCCCCCGCCCCAATAGCAACACCCACCTGAAATTACTATTACATCACCAGCCAAAAACAAGATAATCACTACCTAGTGTAGTGCTTTATTCAAGCTGTCCACCCCTGCTATGAATTCAAAATCCTTTCATCCCATCCAAAGCTATAAGCGTGATCGCCAGGATTCTCATTTTGCTTTACTCGTAAGCGCCAAGCGATCCCGCGTCGAACGCAAATGTCATTGCCAAATCCCCCAATATCGCCTCGTTCCGAGATAGCCGACTTCAAATCCGGCCTATGTGATTCTAATTACCCTTTTTCTTGTATTTAAGTAAGAAATGTATAAAATAGGTGAGATTATTAGAATAGTAGGCGGAACTTATATTGTCTCAAGAAATAGATGAAAAATATCTCGCAACTTCGTTTGACGAATTAACTGCTTTGGTCGACAAAATAAGTTTTGTAATCGTGACCGCTACGGATATAGAAACGAAAGCATTGCATTCAAAGCTAAATCCCATTCCTGGCTATAAAGCAATATTAAAAGTCTGTTATGGTAATCAAACATACTACTTAGCGAAATTTGGGGCTTTCTGTGCAATTCATGTGCAATGCGAAATGGGATCTCTTGGTATTGGCGGGTCGATAAATACCGTACGAGATGCGATAGATGCTTGGAAACCTAAAGCGATCATCATGGTCGGTATAGCTTTTGGTATTGATAATAAAAAGCAGAAAATAGGTGATGTTCTGGTCTCGGAAACTGTTATACCATATGATCGTAAAAGAGTTAGTGCGAAAGAGATAATCCCCAAAGGCATTCCGCATCCTGCCAACAAAATTCTGTTAAATCGGTTCAAGTATGTGGTTAATTGGCGACACAATCTACCTTCAGGGAATATTCCTGACGTCATTGTTTGCCAGCTCCTTTCAGGGGAGTCGCTAATCGATAATAAAGCAGCACGTGACGCATTACTTTCACAGTGGCAGAATGCTCAAGGTGGTGAAATGGAAGGTGCTGGAGTTTTTGCTGCGGCCGAAAGTAAAAATGTGCCATGGATAATTGTAAAGGGTATTTGCGATTTCGCAGATGGTAATAAGGGGCAGAACAAAGAACAATATCAGGCAATAGCAGCAGTTGCAGCTGTATCGCTGTGCTTAAATGTATTTACTAATGAACATGCATTCAGTGAACTGCAATTTGTAAAGATTACCTCGCCAGAAGTGGAAATAAACAGAGAATATGATGGGCACTTAACTGAGCTTGTGTTATTTGAGACATATAGGCCTGAATGTGAAACTTTTTATTTAGAAAGGCAAGAAGATTTAGATTTTAAAGAAACTTTAGAAATTACAAGTGCTTGGATTCATGGCCCATGTGGATGCGGCAAAAGTAGCATTATTTCGAGATACCTATCGCAATCAAAAAAGAATCATATCTATATTAGCTTAGGTAACTATATTGGTGGAAATGCTGATGAAGTTTTTGCAGGGCTCTATTTTGAATTGAATGCATGCCCGGATAAACTTGTTAATCTGCGGCCCCCTACGATTATAAAGCACCTATCAAATTTATTAAACAAGCAAAACAATTCGGACCAGTGTATTATATGCATTGAGGAAATACCCTTTGATGATGAGGTTGAGTTCGCTCTTTTTGTACAGCATATTTTTTCCTTAATTATTTCTCATAAACAAACCCACTTAAAATCAACTTTAAAATTTGCACTCTCTTCCATCAATTCGCCTTCAACTGGAATTTCACCTGTTCAGAAAAAAATTTCGGAACATCTGAGGTTTATACCACATAAAACATGGGAAGATGTCCAGATTGAAAATCTGATGGGCTTAATAAATAGAACTTTAAAAATTCAACTCACAAATTCCGAAATAAAGCAAGTATTGGCTGCCTCTACCAATTCCCCGCGATTTATAAAGACATTTGCGAAAAATCATTTAATACTGAGAAAAAAAACAAATTACAATATTAATTCATCTATTCGCGAAACACTAATTCAACTGGGCATATAATGAGACAAAAAGTTTTAAAGCTCACAACTTTAGTGAATGAGTCTTTGTATGTAGAAAGAAGCGCTGATAGACAACTTGCTTCCATTATTGACCAAATGGGTCGCCCTGGGTACATATTGGTTGCACGGCAAATGGGCAAAACAAATCTGCTTCTGAACGCAACGAGAAAACACAAAAGTAAGCATAAGTTTGCTTATGTTGATTTATCTAAATCATACAATAATGTGCAATCGTGTTTTCGCAATATTATTGATATAGCAATAGAAACAAATAACGATGTTTTTCAATCCATTCACTCACAAATCATTGAAACCAGACTTAAGGAAGACGAGAAGACCCAACAAATACCCGCTCACAAAGAACACGAAAACGAGCTTCGACTGCTTCTAAATAGCACAGATCAAAATATTATTATACTATTGGATGAAATTGATGGTTTGTTCGCAACCGATTTCTCTGATCAAGTATTTGCTCAAATTCGAAGTGTGTACTTTTCTCGCATTAATTTTGAGGAATATAACCGATTAACTTATATTCTTTCAGGTGTAGCTGAGCCAACATCATTAATCAAAAACAAGGCTATTTCACCTTTTAACATTGGAGAAAAAATATATCTCAATGATTTCAGCCTTTCCGAGTTCATGCGGTTTTTAAAAAATGCAAAGCTTGATTGTTTAGACCACGAGATTAGTTTACGAATTTTCGATTGGGCGGGCGGTAACGCCCGAATGACTTGGGATATCTGTTCTGAGTTGGAAAATCTGCTTATAAGCGGAAAACATATAAACTCTAGCGATGTTGACTCGATCGTAAAAAGATTGTATCTGACTGATTTCGATAAGGCCCCAATTGATCATATTAGAAGTCTGGTTGCCAGAGATAGTGAAATACGAAATGCAATTTTTCAGATTGGGTATAATAAAGGTGACACTTTAAGTAACGACATCAGAAAGAAATTATATCTAAGTGGAATTATTGCAGCAAATTATGAGAACAGCGAAATTAAAATTAAAAACAAAATACTTGCTAATTGTCTCAGTGATGAATGGCTACAGGAACTTGAGCTGAAAGAAAAAGTTGCAACCGACCAAGTCGAAGCACTATTTAAAGCGGGTAATTACGCAGAAGTGATATCTCAAACTATTGAAGTATTGAAATTACCAAACTTGACTCAAACTCAGAAGAGAATGTGCACTAATCGGCTAGCATATGCATATTTCAAAGTTAATAATTTCAATGAAGCTATTCAGAATTGGAAAGCTTGTCTCTATGACAAAACAGGTTTTGCGCATTTATATTATGAACAGATCTATCACTTAGGCGCATCCTATTATGTATTAAAAGATTACAAATCCAGCATTAGTTGTTTTGAGGAAATTTATTGTAATTACAAAGGCAATACTATTTTTCTCAAAGCAGCATGCTTTTTATCGTATGCACTATTCACAAACGACTTTGATACAAACCAAAATCGGATAATTGTGATTAACGAAGAAGTTCTTGAATGTATTAAAAATAACGAGCAGTTAAACAGTGACGATATTGGCTTCTACAAAGCTATTACTCATTTTATTCTAGGACAAGCCTATTATCGCTCAAATGAATTAAATGAAGCTCAGAAACATATGCATTTGGCATCGGAGTTTAGGGATGTTGAATTCTGGCCTAACATAATTTATGAGTTAGCGCTTTGTTCAAAATCTGATGATGATAAGAAAAGATGGCTTAATCTGTTGGTTGATAACATTCTCGATCGGAAATTGAATCCTGTTGAGAATCATGTAGCAGTATTTTACTTTGGTATTAAAACATTCTATAACATACTGGTTGAGCTGTTTTTAATTGAAACAGAAGGCTTTAATAAACTGTTCACTTACGCGAAAGAGCATGTCGAACACGAAAATATTAGCGAAAATAGATTATTGTATAACTTGGGCTTACATGCCTTCCAGACAAATAGAATTTCAGTTGGAAAAGCGTTGGATTTACAGGTAATTATTAAATACAAGGAATTTAATGATTCTAATCTCATATCTCTTTGCTACAGAGATTTAGTCCGATTCTGTGCTGCTGAGCCGGAATATCTGGAGTTCAAGGAAAGATATATTGACCTGATTTGCAAATCTGAAAAAATTGATAAACTCGATTTAGCCTTATTTGCTAATTTTATCGTAAAAGCAATAAAAGCGGGTTATTATAAAGAAGCACTAAATTTAACTCAAATAATTAAACGTTTCTATGAATCGTCAGATGAGAATACATCGGCAGAGTTCGCGCCAATTTTTTACTCTGAAATGGCCGCGTATGGCCTTTTGCAACAAAAATCTGAAGAATTGGCTTCAGCTAGGCGATTCTTGAAGTTTTCTGAAGAACGAAATCACATTTTTAAAGATCACAAGCCTTTTCAATTGTTTAAGCAGCGAGCTTTTAATGTAGTCAATAAATCAAATCGTGAATCGCTTAAAATATATTTGGATGTGAAAGCGAACACAGATACTGTAAATAAGAAAATTGGCCCGAATGAAAAAGTCGAAGTAATGTATCATGATGGCCGAAAAATTACAGGCAAATACAAAAAGCTCAAAGCCGACATCGAATCTGGCATTTGTCGCCTGCTTTAATTGTGTGAGGTGGGTAAAGAACTAAGTTTATCTTTTTTTCCAGACTCTAACTTCTTTCCTCCCTTGCCTCCTCACTGCTCACTCCCACAAACCCCCGCCATTTTCAACCCCATTTCATCAAAAAAAATCCCACCCATTTACCCCCCAAAACCACCATTTTTTTGCTGTTTTTTTACGAAAAACTAAAAACTAATGACTAAAAACTACCCCAAGCCCCCCCTGTACCCCCCAAAAAAATTCACTTGACAAACTTTTTTACATGACCCAAAACAAACATTAATCCTCAATGTCCACAATATAATCATTTGAACTCCGCCACCACAAACGTGTGATCGCTCGGACTAGCCTCCAGCCTCGGCCCCCTGTCGATTTCGCAGGAAAGGCACTTTTTAACAAGGGACTTTGTAGCCAGAATGTAATCCAGGCGCCAGCCGACATCTTTTTTTATCCATTTAGGATAGCGGTAGTCCCAGAATGTGTACTGCCCCGCTTCGGGATGGTAAACCCTCAGCAGATCTATAAACCCCCACTGGATAACGCTTTGCAGCGCGGCCTTGGCGTCGGGGTGAAAACAAACATGGTTCCTGAGCCTCTGGGGATCATGAACATCGATATCCTCAAGGGCTACATTCAGATCCCCCGTCCAGACAACCGGATCAGTAGGTTTGAAATTGCTCTCAAACCAGTGGCGGAGCCTTTTAAACCACGCCAATTTAAACGCAAACTTAGGATCCCCCGCCAAATAGCCCTGCGGCACATACGTCGTAACTACATTTATGCCCTGTATTTGCGCCTTAAGGAGCCTCGTGTCATCGGCTGGTTCGCCATCGCCAAGGCCAAATTGCACCTGCTCCATATCATGCCGGCTCAAAATCGCCACCCCGTTATAGCTTTTTTGGCCTTTAAACGCACATTTATACCCGGCAGACTCGAATTCGATTCTGGGAAACAGATCATCCGTAACCTTCGTCTCCTGCACGCAAAGCACGTCGGGATTATGCTCCTGGAGCCATTTCAGGATAATACCCATTCTGGACCGAATCGAGTTGGCATTATATGTAGCAATCTTCATAGATTAATCCTATAACTACCTGATTAAAAAACACTTGTGCATTGGCCCAAGTATATTACAATCTGAGCGATGTGCGCTAATTCTATTTGGGTTTAAAACATGAGAAAAGTAAAAATGCTTAAATTCGCGATTTTCGTCACCGTCCTTGTCGCAATGGCGTTTACCTTTGCAGGCTGCCAGATGGTTGAAGGCTTCGGCAAAGACCTCCAGTCGCTCGGCGAAGGTACCCAGAAAAGTGCCCAGCATTTCATAAAAGAAGAGTAGTATTCACGCTTGGTTGGAGAGTAACATGAAAAAAAACATTCTTGCCCTTATTTTGGCCGCTGTTTGCTTCGTTATAGCCGGTTGCCAGACGATGGAAGGCCTTGGCGGCGATGTCCGCTGGACCGGCGAGCAGATCGAAGCGGGCGCGTCCAATTTCACTGAATAGCACCGATAAGCAATATTAAATTCACGTTTTTTGAGGTTCTATGCGTTTCACAAAAATGCAGGGCATCGGCAATGATTATGTTTATATAGATTGCTTTAAAGAGCATATCTCAGACCCCGCTGCGCTTGCGCAAGTGGTGTCGGACAGGCACTTTGGCATAGGCTCCGACGGCCTTATTCTCATTTGCCCGTCGAAAATAGCCGATGTTCGCATGCGAATGTTCAATGCCGATGGCTCAGAATCGCAAATGTGCGGCAACGGCATCCGCTGCGTGGCAAAGTATTCCTATGACCACCAGTTAGCCCGATCTGGAGGCCCATTCTCTGTCCCCGGCCAGGCAACATACCCGGCAAGCCTCAATATCGAAACCGGAAACGGCATCTTGACCGTCGGACTCGACCTCGATTCCAGCGACAAGGTTCAGCAGGTTTGTGTCAATATGGGCCAGCCTATCCTTGAACCAGCAAGGATTCCCGTAGCCCTGGCCGGTGAATCCGCCGTAAATATTCCCGTCAAATTCGCCGATACCGATTTCGACATGACCTGCGTATCAATGGGAAACCCCCACGCCGTGTTTTTCACAGAAGACCTAGCGGCTGTCGATCTTGACCGGATCGGCCCTGTGATCGAAAAACACAGTTTGTTCCCCCAGCGGACAAATGCCCACTTTGTAAAGATCGATGGCCCCCGTGAATTCTCTATGCGAACATGGGAACGCGGCTCAGGCATAACCCTCGCCTGCGGCACAGGCGCGTGCGCGTGCCTCGTCGCCTCCGTCCTGACCGGCTCTTCGCAGCGAAAAGCACTTGCCCATCTCCCCGGCGGCGATCTCGAACTCACCTGGTCGCAGACGGATAATTGCGTCTACATGACCGGCCCCGCGGTAGAAGTCTTCTGGGGCGAGTGGCCTTTATAAATGAGCCAGCTCGAAAGCCAAAACGATTCGGTCTTCAACGCCAGGCCAGATGAGCGGTTCATGCAGGCCGCCATACGCCAGGCCCTCATTGCACAGGAAAACGGTGATGTCCCTATCGGCTGCATTATAGTTCATCAGGGCCAGATAATCGCAAAAGCCTACAACGAACGCGAACAGCTTTGCGATCCCACCGCCCATGCCGAAATTCTCGCAATAACCGCAGCCTCGCAGCATCTTGAAAGCTGGAGGTTGCATAACTGCACAATTTATGTTACATTAGAGCCTTGCCCGATGTGCGCCGGGGCACTGGTGCTTGCCCGGATGGAGCGGCTTGTTTACGGCTGCTCCGATCCCAAAACAGGCTCGTGCGGCTCATTGTACAATATCGTACAGGACCCGCGGCTTAACCACAGGCTTGAGGTTACATCAGGCGTGCTGGAAAACGAATGCTCTGCGATGCTGTCGGATTTCTTCCGGCAAAAACGCGAAAAAAAGTAAATAGTTCTTTGTTACGGAGAGGTGTCGGAGCGGCTGATCGAGCAGCCTTGGAAAGGCTGTGTAGGGCTTGCCCTACCGCGGGTTCGAATCCCGCCCTCTCCGCTTTTTCTAATAGCACGTCTGTAAGCTCTGCAAATTCAGGAACTTGCAAGAGTTTTCTCGATTTTATACTGGCCGTTTGCCCTCAAAAGCAAATCCACCGCCCCAAATTGTCCCTGTGTCACACGCGAATTCGCCAGTTCTGCCGTGGCTTTTTGACTGTCATCGTTATGCAAATGATAGTACAAATCTAGCATTTCCGACGAACTATGGCCAAGCTAGGCCAGCGCTTTACGGAAGGCAACATGGTGATTTGCACACAAGCTGGCAAAATGGTGTCTAAACGAATGGAGCTTGTACTGATTGGGGTTTGCAAATTTAAGCTTTCTGCAAAGCTTCTTTATACGGCCCAGCAGTTTTCGCTCAGTGATTCCGGCAAAAACAAGGCCGCTACGTTTTTTCGGAACTCCCAACATATGATGCCGGCGAAGGCACACGGCAACA
>MHYB01000028.1 GCA_001824635.1 Planctomycetes bacterium GWF2_50_10 | reverse complement strand
AGGTATGCCGCAGACTACAAAAGCCGCTGCCATATACAGCGACGAAAGGGAGACGCATTCGCCGGCACCTGTTTTATAGCCTTTTTTGAAGCGAAACGCGTCCATCGCCTCGACCGTCTCCGTTTTCCAGTACGGTATCACGTCTGAGTCGTAGGCGTCGAGGCCGAAGTGCTTGCGGATATCCACATCAAAATAGTACTTGTCGCCCTCGTAGCCGAAAAGGCCGTTACTCTGGGCTATCTGCCCGGCGGAGATATATTTTTCGAATCTGGCCAGTTCCATGCTCTTGCTGGTGAGGCCCCACGTCTCCAGGTCCAGGTTAAACTCGTACTGGTCCATGATGAACTGCTTCATGCGCATGAACTTCTTGAGTGGGGATTTTTTGGCCAGCTTTTTGAAAGTTTCCAGCTCCCGCCACCGCCATATTGCCGGGCTTATTACATTCGCCAGCAGAAGGGCGTACATGAGCTGTGGAAATACGAATACTTCCATATCTGAAAGCGTGATGGCGGACGAATATTTTTCCAGCTTGTCATTATCCATAAATTCGGTTCCTTTGCGGCCATTTTAGCACAAAACCGCGGTGATTTCATGCTTTCTCAATTTTCCCTTTTCCTGTTAGCATTTTCTATGTATATTTGCGGGGCCCTGTTTTTAGGAGGTTTTTATGTTTGGCTGCAGTTTAGGCAAGTTGTTCCAGGTAGCTATCGCAGGCGGGTCTTATCAGGAGGGCCTTACCGCCCACATCCAGGGCGCACCCGCGGGTATGCTCTTAACTGAACAGGAACTTTACGGCGATCTGCTGCTGCGAAAGCCGGGCGCGGATGAGCTTTCGTCACCCCGCAAGGAGCCCGACCTGCCTATCCTGTATACCGGCCTGAACGCCGCCGATACCATTGAAGGTGCGGATAACAAGAACCACACCAATGGCACCCCGATAACCCTGCTAATCCCCAACCTTGACCGCCATTTCGTGCATGTCAAGCAGTACCAGGATACAAACCGCACACCTCGGCCCGGCCATGCTTCTTATGCCAGTTTTATGAAATATGGTCCGGATGACGACGCTATTGGGGCGGGCATTTTCTCCGGCAGGTACACTGCCGCGATAGTCGGGGCGGGTTATATAGCCAAAAAGATACTCAAAAGATGCGGCATTGAGGTATTCGCCTTTGTCCGCGAAGCGGCATCCATTCGCTGCCCGGATATGGACTTTGCCCATATACTCGCCTATACCGAGAACTATAAGAGGATGAGGGCCGATCTGGACCCGTTCTATCAATATGTTTACGTCCAGAACCGTGTGAACATGGACATGCGTTTTCTGGAAAAGACCGCGGTTTTCACCCAGATCGAGAATGATATAGATAAGATCCGCGATACCGCCGTACACATGCCCGCCCAGGCGATAAGGGAAAAATACGGAGTCCATTCCGTCATCAACTGCCCCGATTTCGCTGCCGCAGAGGAAATGCTCACCGCCTGCAACAGGATAACGGCAGAGGGTGATTCGTCCGGCGGGGTTGTTGAAGTTGTAGCCACGGGCGTACCCGCCGGGATGGGCGAACCCGTATTCCAGAAGCTTGATGCCCAGCTTGGCATGATGCTGGGTATCGGGGCGGTTAAAGGCATAGAGGTTGGGGCTGGCTTTGGTGTAAAGGATATGACCGGCATACAGTCCAACGACCAGATGTATTCGCAGGACGGCAAGGTGCGGTTTAAGACCAACCAGGCGGGTGGCATTACTGGAGGGTTGGCGACGGGCGAGCCGATAGTCGTTCGGCTGGCTGTAAAACCCACGCCGACGATAGCAAAACCCCAGATGACGGTTGATAAGTACACGCTTGAAAACAAGGCACTGGCGGCAATAACGCGTCGTGACCCGACGATTGTTGCGCGTATCTGGCCGGTGGCGGAGAATTTTACGGCTATGGTGCTGCTGGATAACCTGATTATGCACTATGGATACCAGGCACTGATCCAAAAAGCGGGTCGGCCGTTGTGCTGATTTTGGTTTTTGGTGGCGCAAGTTGGGGGATAGGGTAGAGGGAGGGGGGAGTTTTGGGTTTTGAAGTTTGAGTTTTGAGTTAAATGTGCGTTTTTGGTGGAGGCAGTGCGGTTTTTTGGGGGCTTGCGCAAGTTGTTGTACATGTAAAAAAGTGTGTCAAGCGGATTTTTTGGGGGGTATCAGGGGGGCTAGGGGGTAGTTTTGAGTGATTAGTTTTTAGTTTTTAGTAAAAAACAGCAACAAAAATGGATGGTTTGGGTGTATCAGGGGGCAAACAATATATCGATTTTAGCTCAAAATCGGTGATTCAACTTTTAGCGGCCGGTTAGCCAGTTTTGGCATATGACCTGTATGTCTTGAAAATCAATTATGTTGGCTCCGGCGAGATTGATATCCGCATTTTCCTGACTCCAGTATTGAGCTAGGACACTGAAATCTTCAAAGCCGCAGCCATCGGGGCAGCGCAAGTCCCAGGCGGGTATCTGCCAGAGGAAGCGGGGGTAATTCGTCTGCTGGCAAATTGCCCATGTAGTATTAAAATTCCAGTTGGAATAGCTGTTTTGCTGTTTCATCTGTGAACTTGTCAGAGGAGTGCCAAAGCTGTTATTCGGGCCGGCAGTATTGAGGAAATAACATTGGGAGATGTAGTTTACGCCGTTTTCTCCGGCAAAACCGCCCACAGAATTGTATCCGCTGACAGGACCTGTTGAATAGCAGTTCGACACAGAACTATAGTCGTAATTAACCGTATCATAAACATTGCCGCCAACGAATCCGCCGACGTAGTAGTTGCCGGTAACAGGACCGGAGGCATAACAGTTTTCAATACTGGCACCCTTATTCATCCCGGCAAGGCCGCCAATGTACGCATTGCCGCTGACGGGCCCGGTTGAATAGCTGGCGGTGATATTGCTGGTATATTGATTGGCACTGCCGGCCAGGCCGCCGACATACCAGTCGCCAGTTACGGAGCCTGTGGAATAGCAGCGGGAAATAAAGCTCCAGTTATAGCCTGTCAATCCGCCGACATCATAAACCCCATGTACCCGGGCGCCGGCATGGCAGTCTGCGAGAGTGCCTGAGTTAATTCCAACCAGCCCGCCTGCACTGTTACCGGTGGCATTGACGTCGCCGGCGGAATAACAATTCGATAAAGTGCCCGCGTTTCTGCCGGCCATGCCGCCGACCAGGGTAACGCCATTGACATCGCCGACCGAATAACAATTCGAGATGTTGCCCAGATAAACATCTCCAGCCAAAGCGCCGACATACTGATTGCCGGTGACAGAACCTTCCACGTCTAAATCCTTAACCTGGCCGGTGCTGCCGATTTGGCCGAACAATCCGGTGTAATCATTGCCATCGATGGTGAAACCAAAAATTTTATAGCCGTTGCCGTCGAAGACGCCGGTGAACGGTGTGCCGTCAAATGCGGAATTTAAACTATTCATATCAGCGGCGATAATCGCTTTTGCAAAGAATTGCCCCGTAAGATCGATGTTTTTAGTCAAAACAAAAGCTGAATCATACAAAACCGGATTCTGGGCAACATGGCTCAGTACTGTTGATGAGCTTATGCGATATGGATCGCTTTCGGTGCCGCTTTGGGCGAATGCTGTTGCGGGGAATTTCAGCAGCACAGGAGCACCTTTGAAAAACGGCATGCGCCATGTATTGACAAAATCCCAATCGACAAAGCTTCTCTGCTGTATCATCTCGTCCTCTGTGAGCGATCTCCCGATGCCGTTATCAGGGCCTGCAGTAGAACGGAAATAGCAGCGGTTGGCATAAACTGTCATGCCCTTGTTTCCTGTGATGGCGCCGCACCGACTTGTTCCTGAAACAGAGCCGGCGGCATAGCATTCAGTAAAAGTGCCTCCTCCGGCAACTCCAGCCAGGCCGCCGATGTACAAGTTGCCGCTGACCGCGGCAGTTGAATAACTTGTTGAGATGGTGCCGCCGTTTACGCCTGTCAGCCCGCCAATGTCAATGTTGCCGGTGACAACGCCGGTTGAATAGCAATTGGATACGAGGCTTGCATTCCATCCCGCCACCGCGCCGACATACTCATCGCCGCTGACCGAGACGCCTTTTAAAGCGAGATTTTTGACCTGTCCGCCGGTGTCAATTTTACCAAACAGCCCCGCGAAATCGTTTCCATTAATTACAAGGCCGCTTATAGTCCTGCCGCCGCCGTCAAAAACTCCGGTAAACGTCGTTCCCTGAAAACTCGCCGTAGCTGCATCTGTATCCGGCGCGAGCACAGCGGTGGTAAAAGGATGGCTGGCCAGATTCACATCGTTTATCAGAATGAAATGTTTATCGTAGTTGAAAGTATCTTCGGCAAGTGCAAGTAGATCGTCCATATTTGCGATCTTATATGGATCGGCCGCGGTGCCAGCGCCGCCGGAATAGATGTATCCAAGCGAAACAACAATATTGAGATTTGTTCCAAGAGATACCATTGTTCCAGCCGAAAGAGACTGGCTTACGACATGATCAACAAGAACGTAGTTGCTGTACTGGTACGTTACGGTGCCAGGGTTAAGGCCGGCAGCAATAATGGCATTGGTGGCGTCGGTCTGGAGCAAGCCTGCGACATTTGGAACTGGTACGGGTCCAAGAACAACATTTTCCCAGTTCAGCCGAGGATATGTGAAACCTATCCATCGCCATGGGCTTGTAAAATTCCATGCGGCATCGGTATAGGTTGATTGTGTTTTCATCTGTGCTGTCGTTTTTCCAGTGCCGCCGGCACTGGTTGTTTGGCCGCTGGTTTGGATATCCCAGAAGCAATCATAAATTAGGTTTGAGCTGTCTCCCGCCAGGCCCCCGGTGGTGTCGGTTCCGATGACCCTGGTGGTTGAATAGCATTTACTGATACTCCCTGTATGAACAGCCCCAATGAGTCCGCCGATATACCTCACGCCGCTTACTGTCCCGGCTGCATAGCAATTTGAAAAAAAGCCGTATTTACTGTATCCCGCCAGCCCGCCTAGATGATATCCGGATGAGCTGCCGTTGCCGCCGATATCGCCTGCTGCATAACAGGAAGACACATCACCGTGTTCAACGAACCCCACCAGCCCGCCGGTATGCTTGTGACCACGGACGGTGCAGGTTGAATAGCAGTTCGTCATATCTCCGTCTGAACCGCCGTACATCGCGTTGCCATCAAGTCTTCCCAAAAGCCCGCCAACACTATCGCCAGTGCCGCTGACCGTGCCGACGCCGGTTACCGTGCCGGTTGAATAGCAGTTTAATATACTGCCATAATTAAATGCTGCCAGCCCGCCGACAAGCGAATCGCCGGTAATGGAAATGTTTTCTAATCCTAGATTTTTAACAACGCCAGCAAACCCAATCATTGCGAACAGGCCAATGTAATCGCCGGAGCCGGCCAGGATTGTAAGGCCGGTTATCTTATGGCCGTTGCCGTCAAAGTTGCCATCATAAACAGCTCCCTGGTGATCGCCCGCAACAGGGTCCGTGTCCGGCGCGATCAGGGCTCTTGTATATGTGGTGGTGGACAGGTTAAGATCGCATGTGAGCTTTGTATATTTGCCGCTTGCCCAATAAATGGCGGAATTAGCGGGATTGGCGAACTGATCAAAATCCCCGCGCGACTGTATTAGATAAGGATTCGTCTGCGTGCCGCCTCCACTTAGTGCCCCAAAAACATTGGGAGTAAAAATCAGGTAAACAATGCTAATCGTTAAAATTATAGTTTTCATTTTCTTCCTCTGGCAAATTTAGTCTGTCCGCAGAGATCCTTGAAGTGGAAAAAACCGGGCGGATTCTCCTCACTCCTTATTCAGGTCAGCTTGCGGGTGCAATTTGTAAAATTCCGACCTTAATATAAAACAAATTATAGCAGTAAATGGGAAACAAAGCAATTAAAAGACGATTTCCGGAGGAGGATCGGTGGGCAAAACAGTAATTTGCCCACATACGAAAGCAAAGTTGTGCGGGCGAGTTTTTTGGAATTAAAGTGCGTATGTGCGAAAAGTTTGAAAAGTTTGAAAGGTGTGAAAAGTGCGAAAGGTGTGAAGGGTTCGAAAGTTCAAAGAGTGCAAAGGTGCAGGCTGGGTCACAGATTGCACGGATTTAGTATGACTTCAAGAGTTTTGTTTAGGTGCATGTGGGATAAAAGATTGGCTATTGGAGATTAATTTTTTCGGTATTCCTACGAAAACTGGATCATGACAGGGTCGGTGGAGATTCGGCGGAAATACAGGAACACGGCCTAGCTGCGCTAGACCGTGCCACAAATTAAAAAGAAAGCTATTTGGTCATCCGCAGAATTCGTTTCCGATTTTTCTGGCCCGGACGGGGTTATCGAGGTCAATACCGAGGCTTAGGCCTACTTCGACGAGGAT
>MHYB01000027.1 GCA_001824635.1 Planctomycetes bacterium GWF2_50_10 | reverse complement strand
ACCGTCGGATAGTTACGCGGGCAATGTGGTTTAACGGAACCGAACTTTCAATGAAAGCCCAGCGGGCATTGCGGAACGAGCAGGTAACCGTGGTAACCCATTGCAGCGGATATGCGCACTGCATTTACGATGAGGCGACCATCGATCCAGCCAGATTCAAGCATATAGACGGCAGGCTGCGGGCATTTTGCTCGGCCAACCTGGATATGGGTATGTTCGCTAATTTCCTTCGTGCCCAGACGAAATACCAAAAATATATGCAGTTCTGCAAGGATTGCCACGGTCAAGCCAGGTTCGTCAAGGCCGAAACGCTATTCTCGTACGAGCACGGCTCAGATATGCGGATATGCGACCATACCCATGAAAAGCTTCTCGAAGAAGTGCACGATGAAGATTGGTACTGCTGCGAACTGCCCGGCCGGATACGGTGCGACACGCTTACCGAATTCCTCGCCGGCAATAAGCTTGACCCGCGAAAAGGCGAAGACCGGGAAAAACTCGTGAAATTCGTCCAAGGCATAATCCCCGATCCAGCCAAATTCGCCGCCGATCTGTATGATTTTGTGCATATCGAGCCGCGGCTGCCCGGGCTGGATAAGAAATATGTCAAATCAAAGCCGATAGAGATCAACCCCCAGTGGGATAGATTTCAGGTTATCGACTACCTGGAAAGCATACGCGGGGAAAACGAAACCGCCGACCTGGCGTTTTACGCATACAGGGATATGACCCGCTGCCGGTGGGAACCTTTCATCAAGGCCGCAGTCGAAAGAAACCCGGTTTCCATAGAGGCGGCCAAGAATAAAACGGCTCAGGAAAACTATGACTGGCTCTGCTCAATGCCCAATGAATCCATCTACGAAGGCCCGCGCCTCGCCACCCCAGATGAATTGGCCAATTACGGCCGCGGCGATGGGATCGAAAAAGCCTTTACATTTGCAAATATCCTGATGACCAAAATGCCCGAGGAAGAACTTCAAATAATAATCGACGGCCCCGAAGTGGTGGTCAAAAACTCCAAAGAATGGCGATTTGAGTCCGCCAAAGGCCTTCAAAAGCAAATAACACTGGCGAAGGCCCGAATAGCTATTACCGCTTAAACTATGCGCATAGTTACGGTGCGCTTACCATGCCGTGAACTCCTGAATTGCCATATCTAAGCGAAAACACGGTTCTGCGCCAGTGGTACTGTTTTTGCATATCCATGGGGCATGAAAAGTATTGGAAAAGACAAAAAGGGATTTAATGTAGCGGTTATTGCACTTGCGGTATTGGCGATAATCGGGGCGGCGGCGGTATCGCGGTCGGACACGAAAGCCACCGCAAGCGTGTGGGAACAGTACAAGGCAGACCCAAACGCGACGCCTGGGGCAGCGGACAAAACACCAACGAGCGAGGCCTTAACCAAACTGCTGGCGGCGATAATAATCGTGCTGGTAGTCGGTTCGGTCGCGATATGGGCGAGCAAGAAATACCTGCCAAAGATCGCTGCCGCTAAGGGCAAAAATATCAAACTTCTGGAAACAGTGACTTTGGCACCCCAAAGGCAGGTACACATCATCGAGGTGGGGACGCAAAAGTTCCTTATCGGCTCAAGCGCCGATTCCGTTCGGATGCTGGCGGATGTAACACTGGCACTGACGGATGAATGCGAGCAAACCAAAGAAACAGGTGCATAAATTGGGATCATATAAATATTTCATCGCATTTCTGGTATTGGCCGCGGTCGTGCCTGCCTTGGGGGCAGACAGCAATGTGCCCGCGATGCCCGGCGTAGGCGATATGCTCAACGTGATCGATAAAGCCACATCGCCCGACAACATAGGCACCAAGGAGTGGTCCGGGCCGATAAGGCTGGTGATTGTATTTTCTGCTCTTGCGATACTGCCGAGCTTGCTGGTCATGATGACCTCCTTTACGCGGATAATAATCGTGCTTTCGTTCGTACGCAGGGCGTTGACAACGCAGACGATACCTCCGACGATAGCGATAATAGGGCTGGCCTTGTTTTTGACGCTGTTTACGATGGCCCCGACGTTTTCCAAAATAAATGCCGACGCGATCACACCATACGTCGCAAATAAAATAACGACCGACGCAGCCGCGAAAATATCGGCCGGCTACATAAAAGAATTCATGCTCAAGCAGACCCGCCCGCAGGACCTGGCGGTATTCGTCGAAATGGCGAAGATCCAAAGGCCTGCCAGCCCGCTCGATTTGGGCCTGCACATCATTACGCCGGCATTTATCATAAGCGAGTTCAGAACGTCATTTGAAATTGGCTGTCTGCTGTTCATACCATTCCTGCTGATCGATCTTGTGGTGTCGAGCATTCTGCTAAGCGCGGGCATGATGATGCTGCCGCCGCAGATGATCTCGCTGCCGTTCAAGCTGATATTGTTCATATTAGTGGATGGCTGGGGTTTGCTGGCAAAGAGCCTTAGCATGGGATTTAATTAATGGACGCAAATTTAATCTTATACCTGGGCAGATATACACTTGAAACCGCCCTGCTGCTTTCGGCGCCGGTGCTGATAGTCTGCACGCTCGTGGGGCTTATAATTTCGATTCTCCAGGCAGTTACTTCTATTCGCGATATGACCCTCACGGTAGTTCCCAAGCTCATCGCGGTAGGATTCACCATTCTGCTCTTTGGCTCCTGGATGCTGGAGATAACACTGAAGTTCACGATCGACATTTTTTCGCATATTTCCAAAGTCGGGCATTTCTAGAAATGGAATTTCTTGTTGCCAAACTGCTGGGTCTGTTGCTGGTACTTACAAGAGTGAGTGCGTTTTTCGTTTCAATGCCGCTTTTCGAATGGCCTGCGATACCAGCAGCGGTAAAAGTGGCAATGGCGATGCTGCTGACGATCTTTTTTGCAATGGTGATGCCTTTGGGATTTAACCCGGGTGATATGTCACTTCTCCAGGCTGGCCTTCTGATCTGCTATGAAGCTATATATGGCTTTGCGCTGGGGCTTGCGACGACAATGCTGTTTTCAACGGTCAAGCTGGCCGGCACGATAATCGAACAGGAAATGGGACTTTCCATGGCGGAAGTGCTGGATCCGCTCACGGGCGAACCTGGACAGGCGATCAGCACTTTTTTGGAGATGGTTTTCATTCTGCTTCTGCTATCGGCGAATTTTCACCACTGGCTCCTTGCGGCACTTGGTTCGAGTTTTGAATGCTTTCCCATTGGTTCGATCCCGGATATTACCATGCTCGTAACGGGGGTGATACAGGCGGGTTCGGATATGCTGCTTTACGGATTTAAGCTTGCCGCACCGATGCTGGCGGCCTCGATGGTGCTGATGATCGTCCTTGCGATAGCTTCAAAGATAATGCCTGAAATGGACATACTCTTTATAAGCCTGCCTATCAAGATCGCCCTGGGTCTGGTCATCCTGGCATTACTGCTGCCGTATTTCAATTCTTATGTGTACGAATTCATGCGGATGATGAAGAACATCCTGCCTTTATAAAATATGGACAAAGGCGCCGGCGAAAAAACAGAGAAACCATCGGGCAAACGCATCCGCAAAGCGCGAGGCGAAGGCCAGGTTCCACAATCACAGGAACTGCCCTCTGCGATGATAATCATCGCGATCATGCTTACACTCTGGCTCACCGGCCCGGAGTTGCTCAGGTGGATACGCGGCGAATTGATACTCGGGATCAATTGCAAAACATCTGTTTTTCAAGGTCCCGATGCTTTTATGGATTTTGCAAAAGCCAGGCTCGTGGGTTTTACATTGGCGATAACGCCCATGTTTTTGGCTATAACAGTCGCGGCTATAGTAGGCTCAATAACGGTTACGGGACTGAATTTCGCTCCCAGTGCGCTGAAATTTCAGCTTAATAACATAAGCCCCGTCAAAGGTATTTCAAATCTATTTTCAACCCAGGCACTTATGAACCTGGCCATAAGCGTAGTTAAACTGACGGTACTTTCGATCGTGGTTTACATTTATCTGCGCGACAAAATGGACGACCTTGCGACACTGCGATGGCTTGGCGCCGCCGAGATACTTGCGTCAATAGCATCGCTGGTATTCGGCATACTTATACGCCTGGCAATTGCGGTGTGCATAATCGCAGCCGTAGACGTGATATACCAGAAATGGAAGTACATACACGATCTAAAAATGACCCGCCAGGAAGTAAAGCAGGAAAGAAAAGAGGAAGAAGGCTCGCCCGAAATAAAACGCAAGATCCGAACCATGCAGTTCGAAATGGCGATGAAACGCATGCTCCAGGAGGTGCCAAAGGCCAACGTGGTGATCGTCAACCCGACACACGTTGCGGTAGCGATCAAATACGATCCCAAGATGAGCGCGCCGCTTGTGGTAGCCAAAGGGCCAGACCATCTCTGCGAAAAGATCAAAGAGATCGCCCGCTCACACGGCATACCCATTATTCACAGGCCAGAACTGGCAAGAGCGATCTTTGGCACCGTAGAAGCTGGCCAGCCCATACCCGAAGCGCTGTATGTGGCGGTCGCAGAGGTACTTGCGATGATTTACAGGTTAAGAAAACGGCTCTAGAAGTCATTTCATAACCTGCTTTGGAGCGAAAATGAGAGATTTTTGTCGCTGGCAAGGAGACCGAAACAGCAATAGTTGCTTACTATTGCGATGCAGGGCGACGCCGCAAGCGGCAAAAAGATCCATTTGAAGCCCAAATGAGGTTGTGAAATGGCTTCTAATGTTATTGCTGATAAGTGTCTTGAAATTTGCCGGCTTTTAGCGTAGAATATAGCCCAATGCACGGCAGTACACCATCGACAAATGCGGCAAAGGATTCCCACGGAGTGTTGCAGGAGAGCAAGTCTCCGCGCGCATTCTTTGCGCTTTTCGCATTGGTGATACTGGCGGCATTTGTAAGTCCTGCATTCGGGCTTTTAAATGGCATACTGCTCATCGGCCTTTTGACTTTTTCCGCTTTCGGCCTTTTCGTGGCTGTGGTGGTGAGAAAGCCCGGCGATATTTTTAATTTTCCGCTTATAGCGGCGGTAATACTTTTTTTGCGGCTGGGCCTGGGAGTAAACATTTCCAAGGCGATCCTGCTCAAGCAGGAAACAAATGGATTAATCAGTGCGGTCGGGCCGGTTTTCGGATCGTGGTATTCTGCTTCGGCGTGGTGCGGCATTGCAATAATGCTTGGGATAGCGGGACTGAGGCTATCAGAAACTATAACCCGCTCTGCCGAGGCAAGACTTGCACAGTCAGCCGATGATCAACCGCTTGCACGCTTTTACCGCGCATCCATAACAATGAGCAAAATGCTCGGTGCCGATACGGCTGCTTGGCTGGTCGTAACCCTTGCCGCCGGATTCGCGGCCGCCACACTGGCCATTATGGATCCGTCAGAAAAATTTGGGCTTGGCCTTGTTATGGCAAATTCCGCACTGACTGCTATGCCGCTAGCAATGCTGCTGGTTTCTTTCGCCATATTGATGAAGAAAGATTTTGTTTTTCCTGCCCATGCTGATTCCAGCGATGATGATCATGAAAGCAAGCAAGCTATTCCGGTCGAAAGTTCCGTAATTGATCAGCGGGAAATTGAAGATTTTGACCACGAGATCGAGCCGGGAAGGGATTTTGACCTGAGCAATTCGCATCTTGCCCAGGAGCATGATTTCGAACCAGCTATTGCCGTGCCTGATGAGAAAAGTTCGATAGCGAGATTTTTTGCGGTTAACGACTATTACGAGCCGATCGCGGCCGAAATATTCGCGTGCGGCAAATCCATAACGCTGTTCGCGGGCCAGTCAAAGGATTTCCTGCCTGTTACCGTGCCGGTAAATGTAGCAATTAACCTTGCGCAGATGAAAAAACGATGCCTTGTCATCGATAATGATTTCAGCAGGAACGCCATCGCAGCGGTATTCGATCTCGACTGCCAGGCCAATGCAGGAAAAGCCGTGCTCACTGAGCACGATTTCTGGGTGAGTCCCGCCGACGAAAAAGTTCCGCTGGCAAAGAAGATCAAAAACGCGGCCAGGGCGTTCGATCATGTGCTTGTTTATTCGCCTTCACCGTTTGTGCAGGATCTTTCGTCACTCAAAACAGATGGGCCAGAAGCAATGAAAATTACAATCACAATGGGGCCGGTCGGGCCTCTTTCAGCCCTGCTGGATACTCTCGAAGATGTTGGCTTTAAAATAATTTACGACGCCGACCTGATCAAAGAAGCGATCTAGCCCCGGCCCGCCCGCCTGACACAGTCGGGTTTGTAACTGTTGCGGGTTGCGGGCTTAAAAAAAGCCGGTGCTGGTTGCTAGATGCCAGGTGCTGGTTACTAAGTGGTACGATGTTTAGGCTACAAAGTGTGCGTTTCTGGTTGCTGGGTACTGGTTTCTGGTTAACCAGCAACGAGCAACAAGCAACCAGCAACACTTTCGTGTGTAGCATGATCTACTGACTGCTTAGTAACTAGCATCCGACAACCAGTACCCAGTACCAAGAATTAGACGCTGATCCCCGCCTGCGCGAGGACAAGTTTCGCTGATTGCGCGTGATTACCGCCGAATAAGAGAATGTTGCGGGTTGGGTTTACTTGTCCTTATTTCCTTGTCTTCTGGCCTCGTCTCTCTTTCGCATTATCGACGTGAACTGAAAAACCACCAGCCCCATCAGATAAATATGAACAGCAGTAGCTGCATTTACCACGACGGCTGCGCATCTCTCAATAAAGATCAAGAGCACCAGCCACGCATTTTCCAGTATCTCTAACATCTGCTTCTCCAAATAATCCTGACTACCGAATCCTGATATTGGAGATGCTCCCCCAAACAAAAGAAACTATGTAGCCAGAGACGGAGAGCCTCATATAATTGAGGC
>MHYB01000026.1:33873-42154 GCA_001824635.1 Planctomycetes bacterium GWF2_50_10 | reverse complement strand
CGCAGAAGAATACCACCAGCGCTATCTCGAAAAACACGGCATCTCCGTCTGCCCAACAAAATAGATTAAGCAACTGTAGGGTGGGCAAGTACTCTTGCCCACCGCCGCACAAATCCAAACTAAATTTCCGTTACACTAACCTCAACTTCATACAGCCGTTTTTCTCCAGGCTTGAGCATTATCAATTCACCCGACTTGCGTGCATTGGATTGGCCAAAGAGTCCATTTGTCGCCGGTTCAATGCCCACAACGTATTCACTCGGCCCAAAATGCTGCCAATTCCACACGAAAGGCAGTTGTTCCTTTTTGAATTTAACAAAAGCACTCAGCCCAATTTTGGCGTTGCGCAAACTAATTGAGCACATCCCGCCTGCATCAGCTTTAGGATCGATCAATCCGCATGCCTCGCCGTATCCGCGATGATCCTGTCGCGGAGCCGGGCATTTTTTGTAATCGTTTTTGCTGTTGAATATTACATCATCTCCCGGTATCGCTCCCCGGCTCGTGCATGAGCCTTTGTAAACGATCTCCGTACCCTCATCGATTATCGGATAGCCGAAATTGAAATGATAAAGCAGCATATGCGGCGCCTCGCTGTTGCCCACATTCACCACCTCGTCACGGATTCGTATCGCCGCCTCACCGAGCGTTGACGAAATCGTCCGTCGCAGTTCCAGGTTAGGCCCGAACATCCGTGTTTCCTTCATCATGCCAGAAATACTCATTTCCATATTGTTGCCCGCAAGATCAGGATTGCTCACACCTTGCAGTTGGCAATCCATATTACTTATGCGCCCGTGCAAACCCCGTGTGCCGCTCTCATCACTTTCAGGCCCGCCGTAATGCTGCAACCCGCAGGTTGCCAAAAGACCACAGTTAAAGCTCTCCAGCCAGTTAAGCCCGCTGTTAACATCATACCGCCTGTTCATCGTCGCCCCGTGCGTAAGGAACGCCAGCGAATGCTCTTTATAAAATGCTTCAACAATATCCATCGAGCGATCTATCGCCACTTTGTATCTTAGCGCCCCTGCGTTAACCCACGCGACCCTGCATCCCCTGCCCATCCCGTTATCCAGCACCGAAGTCTCGATGCCGCCCAGCTGAGCATGATTTATAACCCTGTCCTTCCAACCATTGTTCTTCTTTGCCATAGAATTTAAAACCTTAATTAAATTGTAGTTGTCTGCTTAAACGCGTCCGCCAGGCACGCGATAACATCCGTTGCGATAAGGCTCACCTGCCCGTATTTTATTTCAGCAATATCCCCAGCTAACCCATGCACATACGTCCCAAGCACACCCGCCTCAAATAGTTCCAGCTTCTGCCCAATCATCGCCGCGATCACTCCCGTAAGCACGTCACCCGTTCCGCCCGTTGCCATACCCGCGTTGCCCGTTTCATTTACATAATACTTTTTCCCGTCGGTCACAACTGAACCAGCCCCTTTAAGCACGGCCACAACACCGCACCGCTGCGCCAATAAACCAGCCGCTTGAGCCTTGTCATCTGGCATAGGCTCCCGGAACAGCCCCGTCCATAATCTTTTCATTTCACCCGGGTGCGGAGTCACAACAACACTCGCCTTCTTGATATCAGGCCAGTGATGCATCTGCGAAAGATTATTCAAACCGTCTGCATCGATAACTATTTTCATTCCCGCCGTAGTGATCAGTCCCCGCAAAACCTCCTGCGGCCCAGCCCCAACCCCCAGCCCCGGCCCAATCGCAACCGCATCGCAATCCCTCGCCGCCTCAAGCACCGCCCCCGCCGCTCGCGCGCTAAGCATCCCGTCATCCGCCTCTCCCAGCGGTACAGTGGTATAACATGGATTAAACGATGCAACTGTCGGCAATATATCGTTTACCACCGCCACTCGGACGAGTCCCGCCCCGCTTCGCAGAGCAGCACTTGCCGCCAGCGCCGGCGCACCAGCCATCCCGTAAGATCCGCCCACAACAAGCACTGTCCCGAACGTACCCTTATGGGAATCCGCCGCCCGCTCCATTAATCTTGGTATATTAGTTATTCTATCCATGATCAGGAGTCTAAAACACAACCGCCCAAATGGCAATCAAAAACAATCGCCCACCCGCGAGCTGCACAAGATTAAGTAAACCACTTTACCCAATATGCCCACTGCTAGCCTACTTTTTATTTGCTTGAAAACCCCTCGCCTATATGCTAGAAAACTAACTGAACAGGGGGCCTTATTCTCTCTTTTCTAAACGCTATACGCTAAACGCTAAGGGCTATGAAATGAACCAGCAGGAACTGCTCACCGAACTGGGCAAAATTATCGACGAAGCCAAAACCGCCGTACTCATCACTTGCAGCGAAAATTGTTTCCCACGCGGCAGATGGATGACCCCCGCCATGCTTTCAGAGTATCCCGATAGGATATTTTGCTTCTCCATGCACGGTAACACAGAATTAGCACACATTGCCAATAACGCCAACGTATCCTGGCTCTTCCAGAACCGCTCACTCAAAAAGGTTATCACTGTAACCGGCCTTGCCCGTGTTATCGATAATCCCGCTTTAAAAACCGAACTTATGGAAACGCTCGCCGAACACCTGGCAATCTTCTGGAAAGCAAATATCGAACAAATGAGCTTTGTCGTCATCGAAACGATGATAACAAACGCCGAGTATTTCTTACCCGACAGCGGCCATCGTACCACAGTCGAATTTACCAAAGGCTCCTGAATATGCCTGAAATATCAAATTACGATCCCCAACTGTTAAAAAAACTCCTCTACGACATGCAGCTCATACGCCGCTTCGAAGAAGAAGCCACCAAACGCTACGGCCTCCGTGAATTCGGCGGCTTTCTCCATTTGTATATAGGCCAGGAAGCTATCGCAGTCGGTGCAGTTGCCGCCATTGATCTCCAAAAGGATTACATCCTCACCGCCTACCGCGACCACGGCTTCGCCCTCGCCGTTGGCATGGACCCATCCTCCATCATGGCCGAACTCTACGGCAAACAAGCCGGCACCGCCCACGGCAAAGGCGGCTCGATGCACTTCTTCGACAAAGACCGCCACTTCTTCGGCGGCAACGGCATCGTCGGCGCACACATCCCCCTCGCCACCGGCGTAGCCTTCAAGATCAAGTATATGTCCGAACCCGGCGCCGTCCTCTGCTTCTTCGGCGACGGAGCCATCCATCAGGGCACCTTCCACGAAAGCGTAAACATCGCCCGCATCTGGAAACTCCCCATCGTCTACATCTGCGAGAATAACCAATACGCGATGGGAACAGATTTCCGCCGTGTTTCCGCCGTAAAAGACCTTTCAAAACTTTCCTGCGCCTACGCAATCCCCGGCTCCCAGGTCGACGGCATGGATATCCTCGCCGTAAACGAAGAAATAAAAAAAGCCGCCCAGTTAGCCCGCGACCAGAAAATGCCCACTCTCCTCGAATGCAAAACCTACCGCTACGTCGGCCACTCCATGTCCGACCCCGGCACCTACCGCACAAAAGAAGAAATAACCCAATACCGCCAAAACGACCCCATCCTCCTCTTCAAAGACAAACTGATCGTCGCCAAAATAATCACCGACGCCGATTTTGACCAGATAGATACCCGCTGCAAAGACACCGTCACCAAAGCCGTCGAATTCGCCAGAACTGCCCCCGACCCCCCCACACCCGCCATGTACGAGGACCTCTATGTATAGCAATATCCCACCGTGGCACAGTCTAGCCGTAGGGTGGGCAACTTGTTGCCCACCGAAAACCCTGTGGCACGGTCTAGCGCAGCTAGGCCGTGTAGAATACCCAGCACCCGTAGGGTGGGCAACATCCTTTTGTTGCCCACCGAAAACCTCAGTGATCACCAGCGACTTGTCATCCCCGCGAAGGCGGGGATCCAGATTCTTGTTTTCGAATTTGCTTCGAATTTCGAGTTTCGGATTTCGAATTTGATTGTATGTTAATGCTTGTGATTTGTAATTTTGAATCAAGGGGAAACTATGCCCGTAATCACTTTCCGCGAAGCACTCGGCCAAGCCATCAATGAAGAAATGGCCCGCGACGACCGCGTCTTCCTCATCGGCGAAGAAGTCGCCCTCTACAACGGCGCCTACAAGGTCTCCCGAGGCCTCCACGAAAAATACAGCACCCGCCGCGTAATAGATACTCCCATCGTCGAAGAATCCTTCACCGGCATCGGTATCGGTGCCGCCATGGCCGGCCTTCGCCCAATCGTCGAATGGATGACCATGAACTTCTCCATCCAGGCCCTCGACCAAACCATCAACAACGCCGCCAAAATGCGATACATGTCCGGCGGACAGTTCACTTTGCCCATCGTCTTCCGAGGCCCAAACGGCCCCGCCGAATGGCTCTCCGCCCAGCACTCCCAGTCGCTCGCTTCGATCTATACCCAGATCCCCGGCCTCAAAGTCGTCTGCCCCGCCACCCCTTACGACGGCAAAGGCCTCCTCAAATCCGCCATCCGCGACGACAACCCCGTGATCTTCCTCGAAGCCGAACTCGCCTACGGCTGGCAGGGCGAAGTCCCCGAAGACGAATACCTCATCCCCATCGGCCAGGCCGACATCAAACGCCCCGGCTCACAGATAACCCTCATCACCTTCGGCAAAATAGTAAAACTCGTCCTCTCCGCCGCCGCCGAACTTGAAAAACTCGGCATAGACGCCGAAGTGATCGACCTCCGCACCCTCCGCCCCCTCGACGAACAGGCCCTTATTAATTCAGTAAACAAAACCCGCCGCGCCGTCGTCATCGATGAAGCCCCGCCCATCTGCTCCGTAGGTTCACACGTCGCCTGGCTCATCTCCAACCGCTGCTTCGACATCCTCGACGCCCAGGTCGAACTCGTCTCCTCCGAAGATATCCCCATGCCCTACAACCACCGCCTAGAACTCGCCGCCCAACCCTCAATAGAAAAAATCCTAACCGCCGCCAAACGCACCCTCTACATCTGAGATTGAGTTTTGTGGCATAATTAGTTTTGTGGCACGGTCTATCGCAGATAGGCCGTGTAGAATACCCATTGACCAGCAGTGACTTGTCGTCCCCGCGAAGGCGGGGATCCAGCATAAAAAAAATCGCGCAGCGATTCCTTCATTACGATGTATGTTTTGTGGAACAATCTAGCTAGCACAGCTACGTGTTAAAATCCAATTGATCAGCATAATCAGTGATTAACCGTATAAGCCCCTTCTTTCAACTAATCACAAATTTCTAATCACAATCACTTGACAAAAAAAAAGAGCCTCAGCTTCTGTTCCCCCCGAAACATTAGCCTCAACTCTAATTTCGAGAACGGTTTCAAGTTACCCCCCGGCTTTGAACCGTTCTTCTGGCCCAAATACTAATCGCCTTCTCATTTTTTAGATATTAGTAAATCCCTGATTTTACCATGCGTAAAACCTTATCACCTTTTTTCGTCGTTGCCCAATGACAACCATCTCGAACTTTGAACTTAGAACTATCTTCTTTTTACTCGTAACCCGTAACACGCAACCCGCAACGATCTTCTAATTTTTTCCCTTGCCCTTCCCCCCAATAAACCGTAACCTAAATTTGAATTCACAGGGGACCACCATGGCAACACAAATACAAATGCTCGCCCTCTCACCCACAATGGAACAGGCAACCATCGTCAAATGGCGAAAAAAGGAAAACGACCCCGTCGCCCCAAACGAAGTACTCTGCGAAGTAGAGACAGATAAAGCCACCATGGATTTCGAATCCGCCCAAAGCGGTACTCTCTTAAAGATACTCGTCCCCGAATCAGGCCAGGCCCGCGTCGGCGACCCCATCGCAATCATCGGCTCCCCCGGCGAAGACATCTCAAACCTCACCGCCCCCCAGCAAAAACCTTATCAGCCCGCCCAACCAGCGCAACAGCAACCCTCCCAGCCCACCACAGAAAATAATCAATCATCAATAATCAATAATCAATTAAAGTCTTCCCCCGCCGCCCGCAAACTCGCCGCCGAAAAAGGCATTGATATACGCCAGATCCCCGGCACCGGCCCCGATGGCCGCATCACCGAACGTGACGTAATCTCCTATTCCCCCACCGCAAAAATTAATCGATCATCAATAATTAATGATCAATTAAAAGATGAAACCATCCCCCTCACGCAAATGCGAAAAACGATTGCCGCCCGCCTTACCCAATCAAAATTTTCCGCCCCCGATTTCTACGTCCGGCTAAATGTCTCCGCCCAAGTACTGATCGATTCGCGTACAGCCCTTAATAACCAGCTAGCCCGCAAAGTCTCAATAAACGCCTTCCTCATAAAACTCGCCGCCATGGCAATCGCAAAACACCCCCAAATAAACAGCTCATGGAACAACGACTCCATCATCCGCCACAGCCGCATCGATATAGCCTTGGCCGTCGCCACCGAAGCTGGCCTCGTCGCCCCCGTAGTCCGCAACTGCCTATATAAAGGCATAATCACAATTGATACCCAACTCACAAACTTAATCGCAAAAGCCAAATCCGCAAAACTCACCCCCGCCGACTACGAAAACTCTACCTTCACAATATCCAACCTCGGCTCATTCGGCATCGACGAATTCACCGCCATAATCAACCCGCCCAACGCCGCGATTTTAGCCATAGGCGCAATCGATCGAAAACCCCACATAAACGAAAAAGATGAACTCACCATCCGCCCCGAAATGACCCTCACCCTAACCGCCGACCACCGCATAATCGACGGCGCCCTAGCCGCCCAGTTCCTCCGCGACCTCAAAAAAATCATAGAATCCCCCCTGACCGCCCTATATTAAAAATAATGTAACATTTTAGCCAACTGCGGCAAAGCCCTCGTAAAGGGCGAAATTTACCAGCCCCCGATGGCAATCGGGGGTTTGTGCGCTGTATATCCCTCGAAATCATCGCAGTACTCTTGCCCATGCTGATATATCACAGTGCATTAAAAATCGACTTGTCATACCCGCGCAGGCGGGTATCCAGTATAAAATAGCATCGCGCAGCGATCCCTCATTTATGTTTCTCACAAAGAATCAGGATCGCAGCCCCAACACGCTGCTTACTAGCCCACCGACCCTCCTATTCGCACCTTCACACATTCCCACTTTCTTTCTCTAATCTCTTTCGCATAAATTCCTTACAACGTTCCCGTATCACTTCCTGCAAAACTCTTTTCATAAGCGCCCTATGAACTTTAGTTGTAAAACCTGTCACATACCCCCACACATTTTCGAGCATAAACCACAAACAGAGTCTGACCATTTTACGTTCTCCAAAAAAATTGTTGTCGAAACCCGTACCTGTTTATAGCAATGCCCCAATAAAAAAAGAGCACCGCCGCAATTACGCTTATGCAGGCCCGGAAGAGCCTTTAGCAACGCAAAAGCAAACGGTGCCCTCTGCAGACATACATTACGCTTACTCCCGCCTTTTGTGTCATTAGAACCGCCTTGGAAAGGATCGCCACAAAAGACAAAAAGTTTGCGCAGCACATAAAACAAAGGACACCGGCCTTCCACACGCTTGCTAATGTAAACTTCCGGTTTGCATAAAGCGTCTGAAATCCCAGTGATTCCAATTTCATTGGCCGATTTCTCTCAGCCAATTAAGATAATAAGTACTTTCAATTACATTTCAAGCTTTTTCCAATTCAATTCGCACCCTTCTTTATTCCTTAAAACTACCCCAGCACCCATTTTTCCTCTTCGCACTCTTCGCACCTTCACACTTTCACACCGTTAACACTTTTCGCCCTTTTGAACATTTTCAGCACCTTAGCACTCTTCCACTTAGAACTTAGCAGCACTTCCGTACCTACGCACTTCTCCTCCTGCCTCCTGTCTTCCCCCAAAATTCCCGACCCCCCCCAAGCACCCCCAAACGCCCATCTTTTCTTCAAATAATCAATAATCCCTAATCAATAATCAATGAAATGCCCCCCAAACACCCCCCAAAAATTCCACTTGACACACTTTTTAACATGTACAACAACTTGCGCAAGCCCACCAAAAAACCGCACTGACAGCCCCAAAAACCCACATTTAACTCAAAACTCAGAATTCAAAACTCCCCAATCCTCTAACCCTAAACCCCCAACTTGCGCCACCAATTTCTAACATATTGTACTCCCCATTTATTCCTGTTAAAATACCCCCGACCGCTCAGCCGCTAGCGTATAAAAAAGAAAACTCTTCGGAGATCCCTGTGACTAAAAATATCTCTTGGACATTAACTAAACGCCTCGTACCCGCACTGCTGTGCCTCCTGGCCCTGGCACCCCTTTCTCACGCCCAGGGC
>MHYB01000026.1:26163-33774 GCA_001824635.1 Planctomycetes bacterium GWF2_50_10 | reverse complement strand
TGCCCGCCCTGCGTCCAAAGCGTCCCGCACCTAAAAAAACTCGTCTCCCAGTACGACGACAAGAACGTCCTTTTCCTGGGCCTGTCTCAAGATCAAAAAGCCCAGCCCGTCATCGATTTCTACAAAAAAAATGACCTCAACTACTTCGTCGCCCTCGACGGCGGCACCGCCGACCAGCTTGGCATACAAGGCATCCCCGCCGCTTTCGTCATAGGCCATGACGGCAAAGTCGTCTGGGCAGGCAACCCCCTCGACCACGCCTTCGATAAAGCCATCGAAAAGGCCGTCGCCGCAGCCCCCGAATCGATCCTTTCCGGCATTCCGCTCGGCAAATTCCGCTCCCTGCGTTTTGCCCTCGCCGGCTCCAAAGCCTTCTCCCAGGCATTTGGCCAGCTTACCTCCGAAGCCGCCAAAAAGGACTCCCCCGACGCCAAAACCGCCTCCGCCATCGTAGACCAGCTCGAAATCCGCCTCAAAAAACGCATTTCCGATGCCCAGGCCCTCCACGAAACCGACCCGGCCAAAGCTGTTTCCCTCTACAAGTCCCTCCAGGAAAACTTCTGCTGCATAAAGCTAACCGAGCAGATCCCTGCCGCGATTGAGGAACTATCAAAGAAAACTATAACCCTAAACAAGTAGCCCCTGCACTAATCTCTAATTTCTAATCTCTCAAAAAATGTATGATTCGCGCTTATTTTAGCTGTTTTGAGCAATTTGCCCGCCCCGCACCTTGCCATCTCTTTTGACAACTCAAACCCGCTGTGTTACTCTTTCCCCGTTTCACAGAAAGGACTTAAACTATGACAAAATATGAAACTTACTCAAAACAAACAAGCTTCGACGTCCCCAAGACCATGCAGGCCCTCATAGCCAAGGGCGCAGGCTTTGAAAACCTTGAAGTTGCAACCGTACCCGTCCCCCAGCCCGGCCCGAACCAGCTCCTGGCCCGCGTCGATGCCGCCGGCGTCTGCACCAGCATTATCAAACTCGTCGAACAAGGCGACAAACATACTTTTATTAACGGCTGGGACCTCGCCAAAAACCCCGTAATACTCGGCGACGAAGGAGCCGTAACCCTCGTCAAGATCGGCGATAACCTCAAATCCCAGTACAAAACCGGCCAGCGTTTCGCTATCCAGCCCGCCGTAGCAGTACCTCCCATAAACCACCGCGAGCGGTACAAAGATGCCGGCCAGGGCATGCTAAAATGTGCCGTCGGCTACACCCTCGGCGGAAACCTCGCCCAGTACATCCTTATCCAGGAAGAAGTCCTCAAAGGCCAGTGCCTCCTTGAACTGCCCACAGACGACATGGCCTATTTCGCCGTCTCCATGGCTGAGCCGATAAGCTGCATCTATTCCGCCCAGGAGCGCAATTACCATATAATCAAAAACGGCCCCCACGCCCAGCGCGTCCCGCAATTGGGCCTGCTTCCTAAGGGCGTAGCCGTCGTAGTCGGTGCCGGCGCGATGGGCAGAATGCACGCAGAACTTGCCCTTCGTTTCTCCCCCCGCGCCCTCATAATTTCAGACCTCCAGCAGGGCCGCCTTGATGAAGCCATGGCAACAATCGGCGAAAAAGCCAAGGCAAAAGGCACAAAGCTCATCTGCGTCCTCCCCGATAAGCTCGCCGAAACCGTAAAAGCCGAATCTAACGGCCTCGGCGCAGACGATATAATCCTTGCAGTAGGCGTAAATCCAGTCCAGCAGAACGCCTTAACCCTCCTTGGCCCCGGCGGCGTAGCCAACCTCTTTGGCGGCCTCCCCCGCGGCAAGCACATGCTCGAAGTTGACGCCCTTGCAGTCCATTACCAGGAGATCAAGCTCGTCGGCTCCAGCGGCGGCGACCCCTCCGATATGTCCGCCACCCTCAAGGCTATTGCCAATAAAGATATCGACGCCGGCAATTACATTGCAGCCGTCGGCTCACTGGATAACGCCATAGACGTCCTCAAGATGATCAAGGAAGCAAAGGTCGACGGCAAAGCCATGCTTTACCCCAATATCAAACATACGCCTCTCAAGAATGTTAAGTACTGGGACAAAGCCGGCGAGATCGAATTCCTGAACGAAAGGCTAGCCTGAATTTAATTTTTGCTTTATTTGAATTTGTTTCGGATTTTTTTTTAAGCAAGGTTTTCCATGAAGGATCATGTATTTGTAGGTTTTGGTTTTGGCCCCATCCAGAGCGGCCTGTTCGCAAAAGAAGCTTTCGACAGCGGCAACTTCAAACGCATAGTCGTCGCCGATGTAGATGCAAAGCTCGTTGAAGCCATCCGCGCTAACAACGGCACATATTACGTCAACATAGCAGGCGCTACCGGCGTTAAAATAGTCCAAATTGACGGAATCGAGATACTAAACCCAACCGTCCCTGCCGATAAAGCCCAACTCCTTGAAGCGCTTACCCAGGCTACCGAGATCGTAACTTCACTGCCATCCGTGAAATTCTTCGAAAATGGTTCCGATTCCAGCGTTGCGGCGTTAATTGCCCATGGCTTAACCAACAGCAAAGCCCCGGGCACAATAATTTACACTGCCGAAAACAACAACCACGCCGCCGAAATACTCCAGGAGGCCCTCGAAAAACGCATCGGCTCCCTCAAATCAAAACCCGTACAGGTTCTAAATACCGTCATCGGCAAGATGAGCCAGGTTGTAACCGACCCGGCTCTTATTAAGCAGCTTAATGTCAAACGCATGGCCGAAGGCATCGACCGGGCATTCCTGGTTGAAGAGTTCAACCGGATCCTCGTTACCCGCACAAAAATCGCGAATTTCGCACCCGGCATAAAGGTCTTTATCGAAAAAGACGACCTCCTGCCATACGAAGAAGCCAAGCTCTATGGCCACAACGCGATTCATGCCGTCCTTGCCTATCTCGGTGCATCCGTCGGCTATACTTACATGACCCAGCTAAAGGACGACCAGGCACTGATGAAAATCGCCCGCGAAGCATTCATAAACGAATCCGGCGCAGCCCTCATCAAAAAATATGCAAAATTGAACGATGACCTTTTCACCCCTGCCGGCTACCAACTCTATGCTGATGACCTGCTTGTGCGTATGACAAACCCGTACCTCAATGACACCATCGACCGCGCCGGACGCGACCCCGTTCGTAAACTCGGCTACGACGACCGCATCTTCGGCACCATGCACGTCGCCCTTGAATATGGCGTTAAGCCCGCAAACATCGCAAAAGGAGCTCTTGCCGGCCTCCGTTCGCTGCTGGCAGCCCCGGATGTAAACGCAATACCCGAAAACCTGCGTTTTAATCCCAAATTACTGACGGCAGCCCAGATCGCCGATGTCTGCAACTGGCTCTGGATTCAAAAACGCGGCCCCCGCGCCGACGAACTGATCAAACTCGTCCAAGCCGCAAATAGCTGATCCAAAGGAGATCGCGATGGCAAGAATAAAATGGGGAATACTCGGCCCAGGTTCTATCGCGAACAAATTCGCCCACGCCCTTGCTCAGAATTGACGGCACCAAACTCTGCGCTGTCGCATCGCGAAGCCTCACAGCCAGTGGGGTCTCAAATACCTTTGCGAGACCTGACCTAATAACCAGAAAGCCAATTCGCACTTAGCAAGGCAAAATCCGCGAAATTGATCCTCGTGGTTCCCGTAATTGCGGGGACAATGTCGCAAGCCGCGTTCCAGTTCGAACTTTCCTGTGTCGCAAGCCAGCATGATGCAAAAAGTGCAAGGTCTTTATAATCAACCATCCCATCGCCCCCGACAGGTGCTATATCACCAATAACAGTTGAAGCAGATATAAGCTGATATTCCAGCATAGGATCAGGTTCAAGCATAAAGCCGCCGCCCCTGAGTACGAAATTCGTTTCGATGAACAGATTCATACCGATAATCCCGTCCAGCGTGCCCCCTTCGGGTGAAGAAATATCCAGCAGCACCACAGGGATATTCGTAAAACTCATCCAGTCGCCCAAGGCAGGTATTTCAAGCTTATCAATATAAAACCCCGGTGCAGACGTCATCTCGCCCGTAACGCCTGTAATTTCCACTTCAAATTCTGGCTTTGCTTTGTCCAGCCCCAGCCTTGCCGCGACCCGTGAACCGATTACCGTGATCTGCGCCCCGGTGTCGAACATGAACCGCTGGCGATCTATGGCGCTGAATATGCCGTCAACCATATCGACACTGCTTACAAAAAAAAGACTTTGCGAAAGGTTGCCCGTTAAGATCGATGGCGTCGCGGGATAAAACTCGAAATTCTCATTAAAATCCAGTGAGGGGACATACTGAACCGACGTAGAACCCAGAGGCCGAAGTTCCAACGGGATAGAATTGGAATAAATTGCTACTGCCGGATCATCATGTTCATAAATGCTGATAGCCGGCGCGGTATATGTATTGCCATCATATACAACTGTTACAGGATTTTCAACATCGAACACAGTGGTATAAAAAACCGAAAATGGCGAACCGATCGCGGTAGCAACATCAGGCACACCCACAGGCTCCATGCCCACCGCCACAGTCACATTCGACTCACCTTTCAGTTTTGCCAGATCCAAAGTCCCGGCTGATATCGCTCCAAGGCCTGCCGCAAAAATACCGATCGGGTAACTTACCGCCGCGTCAACCGATCCGCTTACACCGCCTAAAACTGTCGTTGATGGCGAAAGGTAATCGCCCGTGATCCCTAGATTCAATGATGAAGCATATCCGATTACATGGGCACTTGCGCCCGTATCGAACAGACCAATAGCGAAATTGTGAGTGGCATCCCCAACAAGAGGTAAACCCGAATAACTGTTCTCCACATAAGCTGTAAAATCGTCAGAGGTGTTTTTGTCGGTTGCGCTTATTGCGATCCATGGCACAAATCCGTCGATTGGCGGCGAATTTATGACCGAAGCAAAAACTGTGTTGTCGGGCCCTGTATCCATTTTCTTTTGCCGTTTGAACCGCTCAGGCATTATTTTTTTTCGCGAAACCTGCCCAGTTGTTGCCTTTTCTTTGAGTTTGGGCTTGTTATCTGGAGCGTAGTATATTCCGGTAACTTCCTTTTCATTGCCCAGCCTCAGTGAAAGCTTTTCCTTTTTCCAGCTCGCGTCTTTTGGAAACGCTGTCGAAATGAACACGCACAGAATCACAAGTGCAGAATATAGCCGAATATTCATAAACTCCCTCCCTCACCAAATTATCGAAAAACATCTTGTGTGGTAAAACGTGCCGCCCCAAATCCATTCACGACAGGTTATCAGGATAACCGGCATCGGTGGTTTTGTCAAAGGAAAGCCATGATTGCGAGCAAACAAAAAAAGGCCGCGACATCAGTCACGGCCTTCAAACAAACATTAAGTTACTGTATTACTTCTTTTTCGCAACTGCCTTTTTCTTTGCCGCAGGTTTCTTCACCGCAGCTTTTCTAACAGGCGTTACCTTCTTTTTGGGTTTCACGATATTCTTGAGCACCTTTACATTATCCGTGCCGAAGAAATACGATCCATCCGCCAGTTTGCCCGAAACAGTGATTTTGGCAGTGCTGGTAGTGATCGCAGCAAGTGCCCTGCTAAGTGTCATGCGATCAAATACTGCGTTTACAGTCACCAAACCCTCTGAATTCACACCAGCTTGTGCTCTCAGAGAAGGCAGACCGTAAGGCTCCAGAGTCATTGTATCCCTGGTATTGACATCATTAACTTCAAAGCCCGCGTCCAGCGTGAAATGTGCCATCACATATCTGCCACTGCTCCTCAAATTGAGCGTCTGGGGAGTAAATTTCATTGTAAACGCAAAAGGCTCGATAACACTGACAGCAACTTCATCAGTACTTGTCGCTGTGCCGTCACTGACCGTCAGCGATATAACATACTCGCCGAAGGGAAGAATAATTTCAGGATCGACTTCATTGGACTCACAAACCTGCCCCGAATCAGTCCATGTCCAATTGTAGGTCAAATCATCGCCGTCGGCATCGTTTGAATCCGACCCGTCAAGCAATACCGTTGCGGTCCCGTCAACACCCGCAAAAGCCGTAATATCATCGCCCGCATCAGCCACAGGCGCGATATTTTCGACAACATCATTTGGCTCAATTACATTTGGATCGACCACATTGGGGTCCACAATTACATTAGGATCATCAACTGCCCACACCTGCTGGCCGAATCCAGACCCGCACAAAACCACCACCAAACACATCAACCATTTCTTCATAGTACCTCCTGTTTTAGATATATAGAAAATAATATAAACGCACCTTATCCGTAAGCGGTATATACAAAATATAATAGCCTTTTAGCCCTTTGGCAAAGGGTATTTTAAAATTGAATATAACCTGCTGGAAATGCTGAATTTAGCCGAAATGTCCGCTGATGTAATTTTCGGTAAGCTTTTCATGTGGCTTGGTGAAAACCTGGTTCGTCTCGCCGAATTCGATTAGTTTGCCAAGATATAAAAATCCCGTGTAATCAGAAACGCGTGCTGCCTGCTGCATATTGTGTGTGACAATTACCATGGCGTAATCTTCTCGCAGCACCCGCAGCAGTTCCTCGATCCTAAGCGTAGAGATCGGATCAAGAGCCGAGCAAGGCTCGTCAAGCAAAACCACCTGCGGCTTCAATATAAGCACCCTGGCGATACACAGCCTCTGCTGCTGCTCAAGTGTCAGCGTGCGTGCGTTCTTGCGAAGCTTGTCCTTAAGTTCATCCCACAAGCCGACATGCTCAAGGCCGCCCTGTATGGCCGCCATGATTTCATCTTTCTTGCTCAACAGCCGATGAATGCGCAGCCCAAAACGCAGGTTCTCCAAAATAGAAAGGTCAAAAACATTAGGCCTCTGAAAAACCATTCCCACATTGCGTCGAAGAAAAATCAGATCCGTATCGGGCGCCAAAATATCCTTGCCGTCGATGAATATTTTGCCTTCAACCTTTATTTGCTCAGCAAGATCGTTCATCCGGTTGAAGCACCGAAGCATTGTGCTCTTGCCGCACCCCGAAGGACCTATCATCGCCGTGACATTGCGATCCGGTATCTTAATATTCACATCCTCAAGCGCACGGAACTCGCCGTAGTACAAATTGAGGTGCTGTGTTTCGATTTTTGCGGTAAAGTCCATATTAGCCAAACCTGCCCGTCACATAATCATCGGTTCGCTTGTCGCGCGGGTTCGTAAAGATCACATCCGTATCGTCAACCTCGATCATTTCGCCCATCAGGAAAAACGCCGTGCGATCCGCCACACGCGCCGCCTGCTTGGTATTGTTAGTTACAAGTATCTGCGTGTAATTCGCCTTGAGTTCGCCCATCGCGTCTTCAACCTTCGCCGTGGAGATCGGATCAAGCCCGGAGCAAGGCTCGTCATAAAGAATCACATCCGGCTCAACCGCAAGCGTCCGAGCGATGCACAACCGCTGCTGCTGCCCGCCAGAAAGCCTCGGCGCCGGAAGCGAAAGCCTGTCCTTCACCTCATCCCACAGATACGACCGCTTAAGCGACATTTCGACTATCCCGTCCACGGTAGACTTATTCGTAATACCGTGCACCTTCGGCCCATACGCGACATTCTGATAGATCGTCACCGGCAGTACCTGCGGCAGCGCGAAAATAATTCCTATCTTTTTCCGTAGCAGAT
>MHYB01000026.1:20408-26088 GCA_001824635.1 Planctomycetes bacterium GWF2_50_10 | reverse complement strand
TCAAACGGTTTAATGCCCGCAAAAAAGTTGTCTTGCCGCTGTTGGCAGGCCCGATGATCCCGAATATCTCGTTTTTCATGATCTCGATATCCAGATCGCGCAGCACATGATTGCTGCCGTAGAAGCAATTCAGGTTCACAGTCTGTATCATCGCCTGCTTGTTTACCATTGCTTCTTTTTCCTGTAATGCCCGCGCAGAATAATACTGAAAAGATTCATGACAAACACCAGCGCGATCAGCACAAACCCCGTCGCAAAACTTATCTGCGTCGGCATGTTAGGCACCTGCGTCGATATCACATAAAGATGGTAAGGCAGTGCCATCACCTGGTCAAAGATCGAATGCGGCAACTGCGTCAAATAAAACGCCGCCACCGTAAATAATATCGGCGCCGTCTCCCCCGCCGCCCTGCTCAGGCTAAGCACGGTACCCGTCAGTATCCCCGGTATCGCATATGGCAACACGCAATATCGAACCGTCTGCCACTTCGTCGCCCCCAGCGAAAGACTTATTTCCCGATATGTATTTGGCACCGACTCAAGCGCCTCCTTCGTTGCCGTTATGATAACCGGCAGCGACATGATCGCCAGCGTCAGCGCCCCCGCCACTATCGATGTCCCAAGCCGGAAGAACACCACAAACAGCGTAAACCCGAACAGACCGTAAACTATCGACGGTATGCCCGAAAGGTTCACGACAGAAAGTTTGATGAGCCTCGTGAAAAGATTATCTTTTGCATACTCAACCAGGTATATCGCCGAAAGTATCCCTATCGGCAACGAACAAACCATCGTCCCGATGATCAGTATCACCGTCCCCAGGATAGCAGGGAAGATTCCGCCTTCCGTCATACCGTTGGTCGGCCCCTTGCTCAAAAATTCCCACGTCACCGCGGGCGAACCGTTGCTCACGACATAATAAATTGTAAGCAGGATCGGCAAAACCACAATGAACGTAGCCAGCCCAAGCATTGTAAAAGCGATCTTTTCGCGTGTCTTTGCAAAATTTTTCATTGACGGGCCTTTCGCAAAGAAAGATCAGCTCCGAAATTGATCATGAATGTGATAATAAACAACACCAGCCCCACCGTGAACAATGCGTAATAATGTTCCGATCCCGAAACCGTCTCACCCATCTCGCCCGCGATCGTCGCCGTAAGCGTCCTTAGCGGCTGCAAAATCGATGTCGGCATCACAGGCGCATTGCCCGTAACCATCAGCACAACCATCGTCTCGCCTATCACCCTGCCGATACCCAGCATCACGCCCGCTATTATGCCCGAAGACGCCGCCGGCAGCATCACACGCCACATAGTCTGCCATTTCGTCGCGCCCAGCCCGTAAGCCGCCTCCTTGAACGTCCGCGGCACCGAAACCAGCGCGTCCTCGGAGATCGATATGATCGTCGGCAGCGCCATGAACGCAAGCAGCAGCGACCCTGTCAAACCGCACATGCCCGTCGTCAGCCCGAACGTGGTTTTCAAAAAAGGCCCAAGCCAGATGATACCTATAAAACCCAGTACCACGCTGGGTATCGAAGCAAGTATTTCGACCAGCGACTTGAGTATCTGCTTTATCGACCGCGGCGCAACCTCGGCAATAAAAAGTGCCGTCGCCACGCCAAGCGGTACGCAAATCAATATCGCGCCGAATGTAACGTAAATAGACCCCAGCAGCAGCGGTATCATCCCGAATTTCGGCGGCTCCGAGATCGGCAGCCAGTTCGTGCCGAAAAGAAATTTCCCCGCGCTGTACGTTCCAAAAAGCGACAGCGCATCCTTGAGCAAAAACAGGAATATCAAAATGACAAACCCGATTATCACAAACCCGCTCAGCTTGATCGCGGATTCAATTATGTATTCACTTATTTTCTGTCGCATTGTCTTTCAGGGGCACAAAACCGCTTGATTTAAAACACTGCTGGCCCTGCTCACTTAGGGCATAATCAACAAAAAGTTTCGTAAGATTGTTGGGATCGCCGTCGGTATAAAAATACAGCGGCCGTGAAAGCGGGTATTGCTTGCTTATCACGTTAGGCACCGTGGGGGAAAAATAACCCTTCCCCTTATCAAGCATTAACGACTTTGTCCGCCCCGAAACATACCCCATCCCAAGATACCCGATCGCCCCCTCGTTGCTTACGACCTCCTCGACTATCGCCTGCGAAGACGATAGCAGCAGCGTACCAGGCAAAAATTCCTCCTTGGAAGTCTTTTTACCCAACTGGATCACCTGCTCTTTGAAATATGTATGCGTCCCCGAGCTCACCTCTCGCGACAGCAGCACAAAAGCAATATCCTTGCCGCCCAGGTCCTTCCAGTTCTTTATTTTTCCGGTGTAGATATTGTGCAGATCGTCAATGGTGAGTTTATCGATCGGGTTGTTCAAATTCACTATAACCGCCACCCCGTCGAACGCCACAACCGTCTCAAATGGGTGCACCCCGTATTTGTTAGCGGTATTTATTTCCTTTGACTTCATTTCACGCGAAGCGCCTGCGATCTGGCAGTTTTTGTTGATCAGCGAGGCAATTCCCACCCCCGTGCCCCCGCCCGTAACAGCAATAGCGATATGTGGATATATTTTAATGAAGTTTTCCGCCACCATCTGTTCAGCATTGACTATCGTATCCGAACCCTTGATCTGGATAAATCCATTAGGCCCATTCGGATCCGTGTCGCCGTCGCAACCCGCCAAAAATAGCGGCACTATCATTGTGATCAATATAAACTTTTTCATCTCGGTCGGGGAATTCTAACAGGAAGCACACAATTTTCAAGCAAACTCTTAATAATCTATTTGCTCACACTTGAATTGCCTTTACAGCCTAAATGCCGAAGGAGGGAATCGAACCCTCACTCCCTTGCGGGAACGGGATTTTGAATCCTGCACAAGAAAACTCTAACTCTTTATTAAACAAACTACTTACAGAAAGCGCTAAAAACTGCTTGCCGTCCAGCTTGGCGTTTTACTGCAAAGCTATCCTGAACTTAGCGTTTTAATCGATATTTGGCCGAAGCTACCCGACCATATAAAGTCGGCAATCCAAGCGTTAATCCAAACCTGTGCCAAATAAGGGAATCAATCAAGCTGTCGCAGTCGAGCGAAATAATCTTGATATCGTAGCTATGGACAAGTCTTAATCCCCCAGAAAACGTCTGGCAATTTATTCATAATTTGGTAAATACGTGGCATTTTGTAAGTTATCGAAAATAAAGCACTTGCGGGCGTAATTCAGTGTCGAATGCCCGCTTCCCAAGCAAAAGCGTGTTATCTCTAACTATCGACCGAATAAAGCACTTAATTCTTGTCCCATAAGCACTTATGAACTGCTTTTGAACTAAGTTTAAACTGGCTTCAGGACTGTTTTCGAACTGAATTTGGCACAAAAAATGGTTCATCCGGTTATTGGCTGCGCATTGAACCAGGAATTTCACGGGTCGAGGACAATAAGAAGGCTCGTCCCAAGCAGCGACAAACAGCCAAAAAGATTTATCAGGATTATGTGATGAATACGGTTTTTACCGGTCATTACACCACCTTGCAACGGCATGTTAAAGAAGTAGCCAATAGTCGGCAGGAAGCATTCATGCCTCTTGAGTTTGATCCTGGCGAGGAAGCACAGGTTGACTGGCATGAAGGTTATGTCATCGACAATGGAGTTGAACGCAAGGTCAACTGTTTTTTGCATGAAGCTCTGTTTTCAAAAGCTCCATTTGTATACCCTTGCTTAGACAAAACGCACAGAATCAATGTTCCGCAAATTCCGCTACCGGAACCGATCTAACCGCCATACCTATAAATCCTTTCTTGACCTGTATATCCCGCTGTCAGGACGTACAAATCCAGTGTTGTAGGCTGAGCCCCTATAGGCGATCAATAGAAACAGAGAAACGGCTTATGAATTTGTTTTTTCATAACTCTCTCCTCTCCAAAAAATTATTACTAATTTTTATACCTGTCCCATATTCTTGATGATCCATTTTGCTGCAGATTCAGCAGACCCCTTTGGGGTAACATGCCCGCCAGGTTCGGGCATTATATGAAGTTCCATCTGGGATTTTTTACCGGATACTTGAGAAACCGTCCGGGCAAATGCAATTGCGCTATCCGTGTCGACACGCGTATCCTGGTCTCCAATTACCAGCCAAACAGGCCGTCCTACAAGCCTCTCCGCCAGGTTAACCAGTGACATCGAATCAACCATATCGTAATTTCTGACATTCTTAAATTCCTGCAGTTTTAAAAGATCAGTTACAGGACAAAACATAGCAATACATTTCATTCTGCGATCTGCAGCTGCGTAATTGGCAGCAATGAACCCACCACGCGAGGTGCCACAAACAGACACTTTGCTGGAATCCGTGTAATCTTCAGATATAAGATAATTTAATACTTTAGATACTTTGGCATTGAAATCTGTAAATATTGATTCATTATGATCAATGCGGTACCGCCAGCCATCCAGACCATTTGGCTCGTCGGAACGCTTGTCGACCCCATGACAGGGAAGATCTAGCGATATGCACAGATAGCCCTGCTCATACAGCATATTTCCACACTGTCTGAAGTAAGAGTCTCCCAATGACTCCTCTATCGTACCGGAAAATATGAATAAGGTGGGAGCGGGTTTCACAGGTTTTTTGCCCAATAGTCCAAAACGCACATTAGTTGACGTTTTAGTTATCTGTATTGCTTCTTTTTTGGTATCAGCCCTAAGAGACGATAAATTTGTGGCATTTAACAAAACCAGTATGCAATAAAACAAAGTAAAAGTTACTTTCATTTTGGTAACCCCAAAAACACAAAATTGCCAAGGAACATTTTTTGAAAGGTTACTTGTCACCATCCATCAGCTTGCAAACCAAAGGTTCAATAGCTTCGGCCTCGATCTGATAGCCTTTTGAATTGGGGTGCAGAAAATCTGGCATTAAATCTTTGGACAATGTGCCATCATTGTTGAGATACTTACTACCAATATCTAAATAGTAAACCCATTCGTTATCCGCAATACTTGAAGCAAGTTTGCTCGCGGAAGCATTTTTCTCACGCTGAAAGGAGTTCTTTTCACCACGAGGAAAGATTGCAAGAATTAAGATTTTGGTCTTCGGCAAATCACTACGAATCTTTTTGCAAATGGCTATGATTCCTTCCCCGATTTCGTTAGCGGTATTATCGTTGCCACCCGAGTTGTTGGTACCAATCATTATTATGGCAAGCTTAGGAGCTATTCCGGCAAGTTCTCCATTATTTAATCGCCAAAGAACCTGCTGTGTCTGGTCGCCGCCAAAACCCATATTAACTGCATTTCGTTTTGCGTAGTATTGCTGCCAGACAGTTTTGCCGTCACCTTCCCAGCCCTGTGTAATTGAATCGCCAATAAAGATCAAGTCGACATTTCCCTGTTTATTACGATCTATAATCGCCTGATGCCGCTTTTGCCACCAGTGCGGAGTCGGAGATGGCGTAACTGCCCAGTGAGCATTTGACGCAATTTTATACGTTTTGATCTTTTCTGGTTTTTCCTGGAAACTACAGTTACAACCATTGTTCATAACAGCGCAGATACTTAATGCAATTGTGGTAAAAAACATCATTCTCATAAAAAATCGGTCTCCTTTAAAAAAACGATTGCGCGTAACTTCGCAAAACATTTTAAACAACTAATCTACAATTATAT
>MHYB01000026.1:5487-20365 GCA_001824635.1 Planctomycetes bacterium GWF2_50_10 | reverse complement strand
TGATCGCAAACGCTTCATCCATGTTTAGAAACACCATAAGGAACTCCGATCTCTACACTGCAAAAACGAAACCTTGAGTTTGCTCGATCCTAAAATTCGCTTTCTCGTACCCGTTAATTAAAGTACCTTGTTTGCCGGATAAGCACGAGCGTTTACATTCTGCGGAACATTTGCGCTTCCGTAAGTTCCGGACTTAACTATTTTGCTTCCTATAACTGAAAAGGCAAAACTCACAATAAATGTAATTGGTGAAATAAGCAGGCTTGAAATAGACGAATAGGTTGCAAATATACCAGCCACAAATCCAAGAATACATGAGACTATAATCACCCGCGGATTCATTTTGAAGGTGCTTATTGATAAAACAACACAAGTCAATAAGGGCCCTAAAAAAAGACCAAGCAGAGTCTGACTTATGTCAAATATTGTACCAAGCCTGCCTATCAACCCTGCTATAAATGTAGCCGCAAGCCCAATTACAAGTGAGGCTATTCGGCCGTATCTCAATTGCTGCTTGGATGTCATTCGTGAACCGAAACGGACCCTGAAATCCAGAGTAAATGTTCCAGCAAGCGTATTTATCCCGGCAGTCATACTACTCATCGTTGCTGCCAGGATCGCCGCAAGCAAAAGACCACTTATACCCACAGGTAGTCTTGTTGCAACAAAGTAAGGCATCACCTTATCTGGAGAATTCGGCAAGTCGCCATCAGGCTTGAATTGATACCACAATGACATAAGCAATCCCATGCCTACAAGCAAAATGATAAGTGCAATTACTCCCAGTATGTTCAGACCAAAAGAACGGCTGGCAGATTTCAAAGAATCCACTGCGAGATATCGCTGCAATGACATCTGATCAGCTATATAGGTTCCCATTCCGGACACAAATGCTCCTATCAAAATTGCCCCTGTAGAAAATGTAACGGTTGGGTTCCAAGTAAAATTGATAAGTTTAAGATGCCCAGATGCGGACAATTGCTTGATAGCCCCATCCATACCGACAGGTAAATTAAAAATGATATACCCTATTGTAAGCACTACTCCAGCCATTATCACCAGCATTTGAATGGCATCAGTGACAATGACACCGCGTATTCCGCCGAAAGTAGTGTACAAAGTACAACTCAGCCCCATGGTCATCACAATGGGCCAAAACCAATTATCGTTTAGATTTCCCATTGCCATAAATGCAATCGCAGGCGCATACAGCATAGCGGACATCCAACCTATACGAAGAAAAATGAACATCAATGCGGCAAGGTTCCTGACCTCCGATCCAAGTTTTTTTTCAATTATATCGTAAGGATGTTTGCAGTTGGCACTATAATACCTTGGTAAAAACCAATAATGAAGCAAGCCCCATATTATCGGAAAAACCAGTAAAATTATCAAAATCAAAGTTCCATGGCTGAAACCGATGCTGGGATAAGCAAGAAAACTCAGGCCGCTGAAAAATGTGGCCGTAATGCTCAAGCCTACAAGTATTATGCGAAAAACACCCGAGAATTCACCTTCAGCAGTAAAGTAATCTTCTGCAGTCTCCTGCCGGCCTCGCGATGCCAAGCCAATGGCTATGGTCCCACCAAGATAAACAAGTATTATGATAATATCTATTATGCTCATATAATCAAGTGCCCAAAGGTTTTACAATTGCTGGTAGTGATGGAAAATTTGTCTCCACAAAAGCATTAATAATTCAACCAGATGCTGTTATGGTTTATTCAGTTTCAATAGATCAGCCGGTCGCTGTTCGTTATGCATGGGCAGATAATCCTGTCTGCAATCTTGAAATTCATCAGGTCTGCCTTCGGCACCATTTAGAACCGATTATCCGGAATTACAATTGATGGTTGATGGACAATCTGAGAAAAAACTTTAAGGGGTATGCATGTTGTTATCTGTTGCAAGTTTTTCTCCAGCGCTTTTATATTTCACAGTGAGTTGCGAAAGTTCTCCATCATGTTTGTGTTGGGGAATTTTCGACAAATCCGCGCCGATCTTTTCGTCAGTCGAGCCGATTGGAGCATTTTTGAGCAGTTGGTCCGAATCAATACGCATCCACTTCGATTGAGCATCCTGGTTGACCATTCTCTTATAGTCATCAAAACTGTTTGCATCGCACCGGACGGACGGAAATATAACCCGGATGTGACCAAGACCATATATGTTATTGTCAGCAGACCATCTGACATCATTACCCAGGTCAATCGAATAGTCATCTCCGCCAGCGAGGATTGAATTATGCAGTCTAAGTGCTCTGCCGGTAATCATGAAAGACATGCCGGTAACGGTAAGGCGAGTGGCTTCAATTTCAGCATTATTGACGGCGCGTATCCACTGGCTTTCAACAGTTCGGCCGTGATGGCCGACTACAATAACATTGTCCATTTTGAGCGTGCAAATACCACCCTTCATCCCAGATTCGACCAAGAAGCCGTTGAGAGCAGTGCAATCGATATAACTATTGGTAATCGTGTGAGTGCTCGATCCGGGATTCGGGTTACGATAAAAATTAATTTCGTAACCAACGTTATCCTTGATGAACAGACGGTTGTTGGTGGACATGCCGGTAGTACAAAGACCATTTCCGTTGCCGGCAGAATAGAAACCATTTACATCCACAAAGCTATTGCCATGAGCACTTAAACCATCATCTCCGCATTCAATCGAAGCGATATTTTCGAAACGCACGGATAATTTACCATTTACAGGCGGTGTGATATTGAATCCATCATTGAGAGCATGCGTTGCGATGACATTGCGAACGATAAGGTCGTGAAGCGGTCCGTGTACAGCAACACCGTTGGTCCGAAAAGGCATCGCGATGTTATAGTCGGTCAGCTTCTTAGATGAATCTATTTTGATAAAAAAAGAGTGATCCTTCTGACGGTACGTCCACTGACCATCCGTGAGTGCGTCAGGCTGCTTGTAAGGAGTATTTACACCCTTCATGCAGTGTCCCATTCGATTCATACTGCCGTTAAAAATGAAGTACCATCGCCACTGGAAATCCTCATGCTGCTGAAGTGGCTCTTTCCAAATTGCTGTATTCTGATAAAGGCCTGGAGCTACCTGCTGCCAATCCGAAATATTAATCGGGCGAGAACCGTCTATTGTGGCACCGTGGCCGTCAATTATAAGAGGATGGTTGGGCTCACCGGATTTATTAGTAAGATCAAGTTCGTCAGAATAAACAGCTTTGGCCAAGTGGACGGTATCTCCTGGTCCGGCAATCGCGATTGCATGATTCGGAGACTTGAAAGGCCCGCCGGAGCCATTTGGTCTCGCAGAAAGCCCGTTGTATAAATTGCTCCCCTCAACAGGATCTACAAACAGATCCTTGGCCAAAGTATGGCCGGGTACTGTCAAAAAACAAAGTGTAATCAGCCAAACAGTAACAATTTTCATAGTTAAAGTCCTCATAACCAAACTTCATTGACAAATTTCTCGGGCTATTCCGAGGAATTTGCGATTATTATTTCTAAGGCACTGGGACAAACGGGCACTTACTCCATCCCAAACCAAGATAACCTAACCGAACACGCTATCACGCACTAAAGAAAAAGACGGCTACGCCTATTCTTAATTCCTTCAAGTCACGTAATCAAAAGGTCATCTTTATTCAGAACCGTTGTTAATACACTCATCTCGAAGTTTGTTTTTCAAGCAGATCTACCTGGCTAATTCCACCATGCAATCCAACTTTGATTGTTTTAATCTCAAAAGGTCCAAACTGCAATTTTATTTTCTTTCCAATCAGAGGCAGAGACAACACTGTTGACCTGGATGTGCCGGTCGGCTCAAAGAGCCGTATAATCAAGCTTTTATCATTTTCAGCTTTCTTTAGAGCAGTGGCAACGATGACCTTATCATCCAGGCTCCACAATACTTTGTCTGCTCTTTTTTTGTATGTACCTGATGGATAATACGAGAACGTTTTGGGCGGCTCATTTTTAATTATAGCCTCACGCTCGATCGCCTCAAGCCGTTGTTTGACTTTTCCCGCATTGATCCAGAATCGAAAGACGTGCTCTCCCTGATCCATTCGCGGAGTAAATCTGTCAAGCGGAACAATGGTCTTGGGATTACCCATGCAGCAATGCATCGCGCAGTAAGCGGATGATCTTAGCAGTGTCAACCGTAAGTCCTTGCCGGGAAAGTCAAAGCCGTAAATCGAATCATTAATACATGTGATTGCCAGGTTCCGCTGCTTTGATACAACTGCCTGCCACTTCTGAGCAACTAATTCGCTTTCCGTTTGGGTCAGGTCGGTATGGCCGTATGCCGATTGTCCAAGCACACGCCATTTGTCATCGTCTGGAAGGGGAATCAGAAGTTTGAGCAAATGATCCTTTTCGTTCCAGAATACACGTGTTTCAACCTCAATTTCGGTTCCATTCTTGTCAAATATGTATCGCTGGCAAATTCGCGAATTGTTGAAGGCAAACACCGCTTCAACAATGCTCCTGACTTTTCCATCCTCAATAACGCGAACAGAATCAACATTTCCGGCCTCTATGCCTGAAAAGATCGTGCCTTCATGAAGTGACATGAGTTTGAACTTTCCAGCAGCAACGCGAAAATTTTTAAATCGTGAAGCCCACGAATCTGCGGTATCTTTGAACACTGCGTGCCCAAATGCGCCTTGGGCAATGCACTGCGTGCCATTAATTTTGTACTCATCAATAAGTCCCGTTCGGCAATTTATAACAACTCTGATGTCACTATTTGAAAATACTATCGCGTCGCCTTTTCTCTTAAGAGCTCGTTTTGGTTTGGCTTCGATCTTTTTAAGTTCGCAATCAAACCGGTTTATCTGTCCCGGTTCTAGATGTGCCCGAAACACAATGCGTTTTCGTGCGTCGAGATTGAAGTTGCACGACGGTTGCTCAGTCTGGGATTCGATGGCCTTGTTGTTCTGGGTTATGAACGCCTCCATGTAGCCGCCGGAGAAATTGATCTGTGCCGGACTAATCTCAAGAACAACTTGTTGTTCGATAGCAAACGGATGGGGATTATACACCATGATCGGGGTAATTCCCTGCCGTGCCTTAGCTTGTGACTGCGATAGCGCGAACAATGCCTTAGTTTGAATATCCGTAGCGACTTTCAATCCATGGCCCAACATTGTCTCGAGCTGCTTTTCCACCTCAGGTACCGATGTGCCGGTTATTGCATCATGAAATGAAACGAAGAGAAGATCCTCGATGGCGGAAGCAATCTCCTGTTCTGGATACTCCATAAGCCCCTGCAACCATGCCGAACAGATCACCTTTTCGGTTGAAAAAACGGCATTCTCAAGCAGCCGGTATCCTTGCTTTATTTTTGACATCGAATTATAGCAGCCGACAAAGCAATGGTGTAATTCATTATCATATTTCGGCAGAGCTTTTCTGATTTTCTTAAGCTCATTAAAATACGCTTCAGGGGTCGAGTGACAAATATTCACATTTGAGCTTGTCTTTTTGAGATTTGAAATTTCCAGCAGATCCTCACGCGAAGGCCCTCCGCCGTGGTTGCCTATGCCCCAAAGCACAAGCCCAGGCTGCCTGCTATTATGCGCAGAAATATATTTTTGGATCCGTTTAGCTGCTTCGCCCTTCTGGCTACTATAAAGGTCCATGCTGCGATGCGCCATCACAGTCGAATTATCATACCCAACCCACACAAAATCATCGGCCGGAAGCGTACAATTCTTTTGATCCGGTCTGCCAAAAATATATGAATCATAACCAGATTTTGCGAGAATCTGTACCAGACCCCGTGAATGGCCGAACGAATCAAAATTTACCGCTGTCTTTATTTCAACTCCGAATTTCTTTCGAAAATAATTTTTCCCAACCAGTATCTGGCGTACAAGTGCTTCGCCACTGGGCATATTGCAATCGGGTTGAAGATACCAGCCGCCGATAATTTGCCACTTGCCGGCCCTGACGAGTTTCTGTATCCGCTTGAAAAGAGCCAAGTCGTAAAGCTCGACCCAGCGGTACAGTAGTGCTTCGTTATGATTGAAAATGAAACCGTCGAACTCCTCACAGAAATCGGCCGCTACGCGAAATGTCGAGATCGCTTCCGCCGCCGCTTCGGGCCATTCCCATTGCCATACCGGATCGAGATGTGCATTACAGACAAGATGCAGATTTATTTTAGCCAAAAACCGCCTCCTTACGACCTTTATTAAATAAGCGAGGATCACATAATTGCTAAATAGTTTTCAAATACTTTATCAGCCAACAAAGCAACCGAGTCAAATACTATACAGATCGTTCCCGACAAGGAACGCTCGAAGCCTTGTAGAACCGCTAATGCTGCCGCACACATAATTGATTGCGCTTGCACCATTATAAGGCTTTTATCCGCCTTGCTTCGAATAATCAGTATCTCCAATATTCGAATGCCGGATAATTAACTTACCTTTGATTTCAACGTCTAAACCATTTTCAACCTGCTCGCCATTACGCATTTTTGTGAGCAATTGGAAAATAGCCGTTACCATTCCATTATAGGATACATCGATGGTTGTAAGATCGCTTTGATTGAAACCAAAAAACCGCATCAGATCCCCATTACCGACTACGGCAATATCATCTGGAATTTTCTTGCCACGCTTGGCTAATGCGGACGTCGTCGCCCATGCGCTAATATCGTTAACACAGCAGATTCCGTCAATTTTGGGATTATCTTCCAGCCATTGTTCAATTTGATTCATCGCTGAAACCAGCCACAATCCTTGTGATGTTCGCGGATCCACCAGGGGCAAAACAATTGACGAGCCTTTGTGAGTCGAAAATCCGAACTCATGAACGGTAGCCATGAAAGCATGCTCTTTCAACAATCCGTACTGTTTTGACAATGGCTCCATACCTACAAATCCAACATGTCTTTTTCCGAGCTCGAGCAGGTGCCTAACTGCTATTTCTACATTATATACTACATCCACTCTCACCAGTGGCCAACCAAAACCTGGTATAGCCCTATGGCAACATACCACTGGCATTTTGCTTTTATATAGATCGATTAGTGTTTCAATCGGAATAGAGCCGTAAAGAGGTGGAACAATTATCAGACCTGCAATACCTTGCTCAATAGATTCGTGAATGATTTGGCAATACCGGTCGATATTATTATCTGTCCCGATTGCTGTGGATGAAAACCGTGTATTGACTGAATTTGCCTGGATCGCTTGAGCCAGAATCAGAAATTCCGGCTTGCTCAGATCAGGGGTCAGCAATAAAATAGAACTGCTCTTTTGTCTGCATTCCTCAACTTGCGATTGGGAATTATTACCAACAAAAGTGCCGGCATGTCGCTTACGAACCAGTACGCCTTTCGCCGCAAGCATACGCAGAGATTGATGTACTGTGCCCTCACTGACTCGCCATTCTTTAGCTAATCCAGCAGTATGTAGTTTTTCGCCAGGCTTGAGCTTGCCACTGCGGATTTGCATATAGATATGGTTTTGCAAATTTCCGCATGCAGAAGGCGTGTCCGTTATCTTGGTTATCGAGGCATCTTCCATTACATTTGCTTCTCCATTAGTTTATAATTATAGATACTTTCATTTCGAAGTCAAGCCATTATTAATAAACAATCACTTCTCTTTTAATATTTTAGTATTAACAGTAACTTTGTGGTTGCTTTTTTTTTGTTTTTTTTATACATTAGTATTAATAATGTTCTTATGTGAAGACGGGATGAGGAAGTTGAAAAACAAGATTGGATTGGGCCTTATTGGTTGTGGACTTAGAGGAACTGGCTATTTTACCACTTTGCGGTACAAAGATTTTAACTTCCAAGTGGTAGCTCTTGCTGATGTCAGCGAACGCAATCTCAAATCCGCAAATGCCAAGTATGCCGATAATACAGCTAAAATGTATAAGACCGGTGATGAGCTTGTCAAGGACTCCAGTGTAGATGCTGTAATTGTCGCAACTCCAAACAAGTTTCATCGTGATCCCGCCATCGCTGTAATGAATAGCGGATTCCCCATGCTCCTGGAAAAACCCATTGCGACTTCTCTTGAAGACCTTACGGCCATTTGGAGTTCTTCCCAGCAATCTCAAGCAAAAGTGGTGGTTGGTTTCACTTTGAGATATACTCCTTTTTATCAAACAATTAAAAATATTATCCAAAAAGGCGTGCTTGGCCAAATTTTGACCATAAATGCCGAAGAAATGATGTCTGACCGTTTATCAATGATTTTTTGTCGAAGTCAATGGCGGCATGATTGTAATTTAACTGGTGGTTTGCTGCTTGAAAAGTGCTGCCATGATGTTGATATATTAAACTGGATTAGCGATTCAAAGGCCGTCAAAGTCTCATCTTTTGCTAATCGCAGCTTTTTGACTCCTGGCAAAGTACCCAAACGCTCCTGCGACAAATGTCCTGAAAAAAAGATTTGCCGTTTCTCTCGTGAAAAATTATTATCTAGTTTTTATGATAATGTTACCGAGACGAAGACTGATCTTAATCACCTATACTCTGAACTCATTAACAATGAATGCCCCTATCATATCGGTACACCTTACCCTGACCATCAATCACTTCTGATTAGTTATGAAAATGGAGTTTTGTGTACTTTTAATGTAATTCAGGCGCAACCCGCCAATAGGAGAACTATCCACATTCTTGGCTCGGAAGCAAGGCTTTACGGTGTCATTGATGATAACTGTTTCACGATATTCCATCGTACAGGGCCTAATAACGAAAAGCCTGAAGTGATCAGGGTAGATTGCGATAGCTATGGCCATAACGGTGGAGATCCTGTCCTCGCTACAGATTTTATTGATCTGATCAATGGGAAACAGAATCCATCGAGGCCTGGAATCAAAGAGGGTATTGAATCTGCAATTATATGCCTTATTGGCGATAAGAGTGCCGAAACCAGGCAGAGTATAGAATTGACCGAGTATCGAAACCAAGTTTTTGCAGATACTAATATCAGCCGTTCGGCTGTAATAGCAAAACCTTTAGCTGTTAATTAATCTCCCAGCCTAGCTGTTAAAATTTTAATCGCATTTTAAAGACACATTATCAGGAGTATAGCGGATGCAAATCATGGATTACGGCTGTATGGCCATATTTCTTTTTGTTATAATTTACATCGGCTGCATATTTGCAAAGCGAGGGCAGACTACTTCTGCCTTTCTCCTCGGCAGCGGCAAAATGCCATGGTGGGCTGTTGGCGTCTCTTACCTAATGGCACTGCTCAGCACGGTAAGCCTTGTTGCTACTCCAGGCGAGGCATATAATCACGGCTTGCGTTTCTATATTTTCGACTGGATCGGCCCCATTTCAGGCCTGATCACTTTTTACCTGTTTATTAGGTTCTACTTTAAAGTAAAAACGTTCACTCCGTTTGCCTATCTCGAAAGCCGCTATAGCCCAGCTGTCCGGGCGGTCATAAGTACCGCATACCTTTTCATGAGAGTATCTTATCTCGCAATGGTTTTATTTTCCTGTGCGCTGGTATTTAAAGGACTCGCCGATTGGAACGTGCCCCTTACGATCACTCTCATCGGTATCGTCGCCCTGCTCTATTCCTCGCTCGGCGGTCTCAAAGCTGTCATATGGGTGAACGTCATAAAATTCTTTGCTCTTTGTGGTAGCCTTATCACAACGTTGGTCGTCTGTCTTGGACAGGTCGATGGCGGCCCTCTTGGTGTACTCAATTACGCTTTCGCCCACGACCATGGATTTAATTTCAGCTCGGTAAATTCTGATTTCTTCTCATTCGACCCGCACGTCCGCATTACGCTTTGGCTTCTGATCATCAGCTCGTTAGGGGGATACATGTTTTCCAACAGTGCCGATCAGATTGCGATTCAGCAGCTTCTCAGCACAAGTTCTTACAAAAAGGCACGCAATTCTTTTGTTACCTCTATATCTATAGCCCTGCCATTCAGTTTCCTCCTTTGGTTTTTGGGGCTGAGCATGTTCGCGTATTTCGGCCAGCACCCTCTTCCCGAGGGTAACCCGGCAGGCGATGTCGCGATGTTCAAGTTCATAAAATTAAAAATGCCGTCTCCCCTGCCAGGCCTTGTCGCCTCTGCCATGCTGGCGACCGCCATTTCAACCAGCGGCGCCGCCATGAACGCACTGGCCACAGTCGCAACAAAGGATTTCTACTTCCGTTTCTTCCGGCCCAACGCACACGAAGAAGATCAGGTGAAATTTTCGCGTGCTTCCACCGTAGTTGTCGGAATCCTCGCGATCTGCTTGTCGATTTCGATCAGTATTGTTTCCAGGTCACTGGGCGAAACCGTCATGGAAGCCGCTTCCATGTGGATCGCCGTGATGTGCGTTATTGCCCCCACGTTCCTGGTCGGTGTGATTTCACGCCGAGCCAACACCGCCCATATTCTCACAGCTATTTTCTGTGGCTGGGCTGCTACAGCTTGCATGATCATCTGGTATTATGTTAGCAAACGCAATGGCCATCCTATCAGTTTTATGGCAATACAGGTTCCTGGCCTGCTCCTTACGATTTTTATTGGCATGATCACGCCGTATATTTTTGGAACGCCAGTTTCCGAATCTAAAATTAAAGGTCTCACCCTCTGGACATTTAATTCTAAATCAGAGGCACAGGAAAAATCTGAAAATTCTGAAAAGTCTAAAGAAATAACACAGGTATGAGAATGATATTTTATGGTTCATTTATTGAACTACCGTTAAGGTCGATTAGTCCACAAGGATGGTTGAAAACATTCCTGCTGAATCAGCGAAATGGCTTAACAGGGCATCTCGATTCTTGCGGATACCCCTTCAACGCTCCCGGCTGGATCTCATCAGAAATCCAAGCACCGGCCGATAAATCCGGATGGGAATATTGGTATGCGTATGAGCAACACGCCTATTGGCTCGACGGCATGGTGCGAGCAGGGTATCTGCTCAATGATGAGTTCCTCATCGGTAAGGCGTTGCCGCAGATTTCGTATGTTCTGGACAACCCTGGCCATGACGGTTATCTCGGGCCTGAACCTATCAAAGCCGAAAAAACCAATAACCGCTGGCCTCATGCAGTTCTCTTCAGGGCCATCTGGGCACATTATTCGGCTACATCGGACTCCTCTATAATAGATAAGTTGCTCGCGCATTACCGCTCGAATACTTCGACTCACTCCCTGTTCCGCGACGCGTGTAATATTGAGACGATGCTAAGAGTTTACCATGTTACCGGCGACCACGAATTACTCACAATGGCCCAGGAAGCCTTTGCCAGATACAATGTGGCTTACAAGCACACTGACATGTCAATGTCCTCACTTGCATCCGACAAAGTAGCTACGGAGCACGGTGTATCATTCAATGAAATAGGAAAACTTGGCGCCATTCTCTTTTCATATACCGGCAACACCGACTACCTCAATCCTGTTTTAAACGGCTATGAAAAGATCAATCGCGATCACCTCCTTGCAAGTGGCGTATGCAGTTCCGAAGAGAGGCTCTCAGGTAAAGATCCTCTCCGTTGCTACGAAATATGCGACATAACGGATTTCACCTGGAGTTTGGGATATCTTCTGTTCGCTTCAGGTAATGCCGCCTACGCAGATCAAATTGAAAAGGCCTGCTTTAATGCTCTGCCTGGTTCCGTTACAAAGGATTTCAAAGCCTCGCAGTATTTCTCCTGTGCAAACCAGATCATTGCCGATCATCAGTCAAGCCACACTGTGTACAGAAAAGGCAATTCAAGAATGTCCTTCAGGCCCAATCATATTCCCGCCTGCTGCTCTTCCAACATCTCGCGTGCCATGCCCAATTATATCTCGCGAATGTGGCTAAACGATGCACAGGGCAATATTACTGCCGCTCTTTATGGACCTTCTGTCATAACTTTCTCCCCGCCAGACCAGGGAGTTACAGTAACTATCGAAGAGCAAACAGGATACCCATTTTCTGAGCAAATCGATTTCAAATTTCGAACTCCTTACCCATGCACATTTACTTTCAAGTTTCGTGTACCAAGCTGGTGTTCTGAGGCTAAATGGCATGTCAATGGTGTGGAACAGTCTCAAAAGCTTATGGCTGGTTCATTCCATAGCGTTGAACGCGAGTTTAATAACGGCGATGTCATCACTCTGCTGCTTCCAATGGAACTCAAGCTCACCCGCTGGCCCCAAGGAGGTATCGCCCTCGAAGCCGGCCCCCTGCTGTTTTCCCTGCCCATACAAGAAATCCGCCACATCGATACAGCTGAAAAATTGTGCACTGCCCAGTTACCCGCATTTAACATGTATCCCAATAGTCCATGGAATTACGCGATATGCCTGGATGAGGAATCCGTGCGTAATATCTTGATCAAGACCGGTTCAGTTTCTGACGCCCCGTGGTCTGCCGATAGCCCTCCGTTATACATCGAAGTGCCTGCGCGTCAGGTACACGGCTGGGATATGCACAAATGCACCGATATTAAAATGCACCTGCCTTGTGCAGGTGATCTTGACACAGGAATAGAAATCGCCTCGCGAAAGGGAAATTTCAACTTCACCCCCGACCTTCCTGACGCAGCCTTTTTAAAAGCCAAACTGTCGAATGATATTGAAATAATAAAACTTGTTCCTTATGGCTGTACGCTTCTAAGAATGACCGTTTTCCCCGATGGCAATATTCGCTAAAGGTAAAACCATATTTTTAAAGGAGAATTAATGTCGTTACAACAAACTTTTCGCTTCTCACTTTTTGTGGCATTATTGAATATTGGGATTTCATCTCGGTCCCTTGCTTCTGACCCGAACCAGTTAAATATCGCCCAAATGCCGATTGATGCTTATATATCCGCCGGTGATAACTGGTATTTAGCAAATTCCCTGGCAGTCGATTCTTCAGATTCGTTGAACGATTCTTTTGAAATGCTTAAAAACGTTTACAATTGCAAGCGTATTTTTTGGCGTGGACTCGAGGCTGCCGCATGGGAAAACGCTGCCCACGTTCGACCAGAAAATTTCCGCTACGCAACCGTCCATAAATGGTTCAGTCACTTGCTCATTGATGAGCATATTGAAAAAACCGTCTGCGACACAGCACATAAAAAAGGCATGGAAATTTGGGGAGTTGCGTCCCTTGGTGATTGGGGCAGCCCTGCCGACACACCTGGCTTTAATGATTTTCCGTTCAATTTCGAATCCACTCTGCGCCTCCAGCACCCCGAGTGGGTACCCGTCGATAAGCACGGCTACCGCCGCCAGGGTGGCACGATAGAACTGGCCTACCCCGAGGCAAGAAAAGCAATTATCGATCTCCTCGTCAGGCTCTCGCGTGAGGCTGGCTACGATGGAGTGACATTCTTGACATACGTAGAATCCTTCAGCATGCGTTTTCAGGATGAATTCGGCTATAATGAGCCGATCGTTAATGAGTTCAAGAAACGATATGGTATCGATATTCGAACCCAGCCATTCACTCGATTTGCTAGCAAGGAAGATTGGTATCGCCTGCGTGGTGAATATGTTACCCAGTTCCTCAGGGAACTTAAGCAGGCTATTAGCCCCATTAAGCTTGGTATGATAATTAATCCCCGAGCACCACATTCGCCGGATGTCTGGGCAACACTGCCTCAGAATATTTTCACATATGGTAATGTCTATTTCGACATTGAGACATGGGTCCAAGATGGTATCGTCGACGAACTGAGTGTCTATGGAAATTCCGCTCGCTCCACCCAGATCAAAACAATCAGAGACTGCCTTTGGCTCACCCGCGGCACTAAGACCAAAGTTTCGTACATAACATCAAGTCCTGCCGACCCACTCTGGACGCAATTCAGACAGGCGGGAATAGCACCGATTTACACCGGCGGAGATGACCAGCTTTTTTTTACGGCTAATCCAATTCCGCATCAGGATCGATCCATCCTTAAGACCGGGACAAAGTACCAGAAGATGTATTTTCTTGCTAACATGATTGAGGGTAAATCCACCGCTCCGGTTTCCGATATTATTCCATTGGCCAAAGATAATGACGTCCAGATGCGCAGGCTCGCCCTACTGGCGCTTGGAAAATCGCACGACCCCAATGCAATCGAAACTATTGAAGCCGCCCTCTTTGACCCTGAAAACGGCGTTCGCGGTATGGCAGTAGGCGCATTGCGATATAATGGCAGGCCCGAAAGTGTTGTAAAAGTTTTTCAGGCTATTGAACAATACGGCAATCACCCGATCTGCGAAATGGCCGTTATAAGTTTGCCATTTATTAAACCCTTTCCTCACGATCTGATAACGGATTTGGCCGTGAATAGTCAAAATGCAATGGTTCGTAACCTCGCGATTCGTGTTCTTGGCCGCAGTATCGTAAAAGAAAGTGATGTTCCGATGCTTCAACAAGCGCTCAATGACACCGACAGCTATGTTCGATATTCAGCTGCAATGACCCTTGGTTTATTAAATAAACCATCCGCCATTAAGGCTCTGATCGAGGCAACTAGACATGATGATGTTGCCGTTTCAAATCGCGCTGCTGTATCGCTAGGTTTCCTCGCCAAACGTGCAACTGAGCAAACTAAATCTCTTCGTCCGCAAATGCTTCAGGCCTGTAAAGAGCTCTTCAGTAAAATGGGAAATAATTGCAACCGGTCTGATATTGAATGGGGCTACCGCGCTGCGGGAAATGCTCTGCTTGATTTCGGCACTGAAGGCGAAATAGTACTCCAGGATTTTATGGATCAAAAGCAGGATAAGCGGCTCGCAGAACTCGCCTGGCGTGTACTCTACTTCAGGGAAAAAGCTGGCGAGAATGCATTTAACATCATAACAGAAAAGGAAGATGACGAAGCTTTCAGCAAAAAGCCAAAATGACTTTAATTTTTTTCAATTAAGTTTTGCGTTGAGAAGCCATACTTTTGAGGTAATAGATTCAGAAGTATGGCTTTTTGTTTTAT
>MHYB01000026.1:3531-5406 GCA_001824635.1 Planctomycetes bacterium GWF2_50_10 | reverse complement strand
AACTCAATCAATCGCGTTTTGTCTTCGTGCAGTTCCAGACCAAATTTCCGAAATCGATCTTTCAACTCCGCCCAGAAGGTTTCGGCATCAGCCTTCCTCTCAAAGCCGGCAACAAAATCATCGGTCAGTTTCGGTGCTATCAGAAAAAAGGGTGCCGTAACTAAACGACACCCCGCTAACATATAGTGATTATTTACTGATCCACACCAAAAATCACAACACCGTGAAGCTCCAGACGTTTCCTTTAGCAATACCATTGCTGCCGATTTCGTCCACTCGCCAATAATACGTCGCTCCATTTAAAAGCGTACCCGCACTGAATGATGGCGAAACACAGTTGCCCTTGTACTCGTCTGAGAAGCGAGTAGCGCTTGCGACCCTTGCCTGGCTTGTGCCCAAATATACGTTGTGTGAGGTCGTTCCTGTCCCGGCAGTCCAGGTCAACGTCGGAGTAACACTCACGCCAGTTGCGCCATTTGCCGGACTTGGATTTTTGGCTTTTGCGGCATAACTCACAACAACGTTATCAAAAAAGCTCGTACCAGCCTGCGGATTAATTATGAACATTATGGAATCAGCCGCCGTTGTGCCGGGATCCCAGTTATATGGACCATATACACGCGGCAATTCGCCCAGGGGCTGTAAAACAATGCTGTATTTCCGGTTGCTGCAATCCAGTACTAATTGGCAATGGAGCCATGTGTTGTTGCCATGCGTATAGCCTGTAGCACTCCATCCTGTACCGTTCCAATAGCAAACCCTTCCATCATTGATTACGTAAACAGCTGCGGCATGGTTGCTTGAAACAGATTTGGCCACAGAAGCGGTAACGGAAGAAGTTGATGTGATGTAAAGATCAAAGTCCACCATAACGTTGTAGTTTGGATCAAGCTGAAGAGTGTTGCTACTGGTAATCTTGGAGGGAGTAATTCTTTTGGCAGCCATACATTTGTAACCGTTACCAAACGACACCTGATTTTCGATGTAGAAACTATTGGTATCGCCCCCTACTGCAAGCGACCATGAAGAACCGATATCTGGTGAGCGACCATTCAATAGGCCTCTAATCGGATGCGATTCGAATGAATCAGCGAGGAACGTATTCTGGCCTTTTGGCGCAATAACAGTTTTAGGCGTCCACCTCAATGAAACATCATCAAGGTATAAAACTGTCCCAGATACCCCCATCGGTGCAAATAATGACATGCAGAAGGTGTTACCATTCAAAGGCGTGTAAGATATATTGGTACAAATAACACTGGTATCATTCTTATAAGCAGAATAGGTACGGTTTTCCAGGTCAATGATGATCGTGTATTTTTCCCATGTATCTAGAGTTGAAGAGAGTCCGCTACTTACCCAGCTACCATTCTGGCGATAGTACACCAAGCCACCATTTGCACCGACATACAACGAAACATTTGTTTCTTGGTAATCCGGTGAAATAGTCAGATATGTATCCGCGGTATCGCGATTAATTTGGCAACTAAGAGTGCAGGTGCCGTTGGCTATTTTGTTATCAATACCCATTACCCAGTTTGAGCTGTCTATCATGCCAAGGTGCCTGGCATAAACAGGCGTAGTACCGCCGTTACTGCGAGTAAGTTTAAGGGCTTTACCGGTGGCGCCGTATTTGACAGCAGTCTGCACTGTAGCCTTATTGTCGGTACCGTCACCGATTTCAGACCACAAGCCTGGACATGCGCGTAAGAGCGTGGTGTGATTAGCATCCGTGTAAAGCTTGTAGCGATAATCACCGACTGCACCGCTATCAGCATATCCCTTGGTAGCAGTCGGAAGCGAATCAAAATTCTGATCAATAAATTTGATATAGCCAAATTCATTAACATCAGCATTCCACTGCTGCCACCTCTG
>MHYB01000026.1:0-3518 GCA_001824635.1 Planctomycetes bacterium GWF2_50_10 | reverse complement strand
CAATAGCCGTCTTGGAAAATAGCATTATTTGTGCGCCAGCCGTTGGTACCTGAAGGCGGGGCACTGAAGAAAGGCCAAGTTCCGCCGCCATAATTGAGCCTGGTATTCGGGTAATTGCTGGAGTTGATGTAATTACGGAATGTGGATACTCCAAGCTGACCTTGATTAGCTTCAAGACAGGTTAGATATCCCTTTGAACCTGCATCCGGGTCTTCGTTACTTGTGCCGGTTCCGCAGAGAGTTATGCCTAGCACAAGTTCCTGAATTAATCCGTTGTTAATCCAAGAGCGCCAATCAGCCTTTATGTTGCCAATAGGCGGACCGACGTAATCACCACCAGGCAATTCGGTGCCAATTCGGATGCCGGGATCGAAATCGTTCATGCGAGCACGCAAATCTGTGAAGAACTGCGTAAGATAAGAGCCGCGAAGAGATCGCCAATAGTTTACATATTGATCATTTGTGTATTGGAATGACGGAGCACTACCAGCGAAGCGGTAGTCTGTAAGAATGTTTATTCCATAGAGCGAACTCATAGCGTCCACAACCGACTGACTGAAACCGAACTCATCAGCCCATTGCGGCGGGGATTGGTTCTGGGCAGCTTCGCTTCGCATGCTCGCGACGAAATTCCTGACACCATATTTTCTGGCATAATACTCAAATTCATCTACTTTTGACGATCTTGCGTCATTATACGTGAATTCTGAGATTCCATACTGGCGTTTGGTGCGACCCCGATCCACCGTCAATAAATCGTTATTTTCGCAAACAGCCGTATCTTGATGGGACCAAGCGAACGTGCAGTTGTCAAAGTCCGCCGGCGCACCTCTGCTGTAGACCGTCGGCACCCACGCCCAAAATTCAAAGCCATTTACCTGGGCAGCTTCGTTGGCGAACTTGAGAACATCGAGATTCTGCGTAACTTCTTTAGTAACGTTAGCGATCATACCGGTGCTTGGAAGGATACCATTATTCCAGGTATTCAGATTTGGATCGTCTATTTCAGCAATATCCGTGCGTAAAGCAATGCCTGTGTAACCACGCCCTTTGAGACGCTGAATCATGTTCTTGATGCCCTGTGCCGAATCAAATGCAGAATCAGTATCAGCTCCATAAGTTACTATTACATCGCCCCAGCTTATGCAAGCAGTGTTGTAATAACCTGAAGCAGTTATCTCCGTTTTGCCACCAGTATAGGTTACGATTACTGTACCATTATTTCCGTAGCCCTTAATAATACCGGCAGATATAAAGCCGTTTACGGCGGTTCTGTGATCACCGGTCCATACAAGCTTACCCTGAGTAATGTTAATCATGTCCTCCGAACCCGGATCCATTGTAGAAGTTACGTTGAGCGTACCTGCTTTCAAGTTTACGATCCCTACAGCACTGTCATACATTCTGAGCCATGGTGTCGTAATACTACCACCATCAATATTGAGTATTCCAGCATCACCGTTGGCGTAAAAGTTTCTACCGACATTAAGGTATGACGTGCAATTAATGGTCCCGCCAGAGAAATTAAAAGTAGAACCTCCTGATGCACTGCCGCTACCGATGGTGATTGTTCCACAATTCAAAGTTCCGCCAGTCATACTGGTGTAGGCACGATGACTTTGTTCATTGTAAGCGAAAAAAGCTGCGAGATTGACAGTTCCGGTCTGGATGAAATACATATGATCAGCATCCGGCGTCCCTGAATATGCAAAACTGACAGTATCACCGGAACCAGGAACGCCTGAAGGGTTGTAATTATCAGCATCGGTAATGCTGCTACTTTCGGTTCCGAGCCAGTGATATCCAACAGCAAAAACGCTGTTAGAGAAAAAATATCCACAAGCCATAACAATCAAACATGTCACTATTTTAGACATATTGAACTCCTTTTTTTGCTATTTTTTAAATTTTCGATCGAAATGTCTCCCCGCTCATCAGAAAAGCATAGGAGTGTTTCATGTTGGAATGTAGGTGGGGATAAGGAATTTGATTACTCTAAAAGCCTGTTTTTGGCAAATATCAAGGAGGTCTGAACTGCCATAAATTTAAAACAAACAGGTACATTTGTGTTCCTCTGAGTAATTTCACGAGTATTATCTAGTCCAGCATCAACCGAAGTAGATTTTTATTTTAAAACACCTAATTCTCTATGCTCCAGTCAGTTGACTTGGCGTAAGCTCGTTGAGCAGTTCTTTTGCGTTTGTAATTCTTTCAACATTCTGCACAAAAAGATCCCACACCATCGCCAGAAAATTCGGACTTAGTGTGGATCCGCTGATATGTGGTGTCATTATCACATTCGGAAATCGCCAAAGCGGATGATCGGATGGCATTGGGTAATAATAATGAGTATCAAGCGCGACACCGGCTATTTTGCCTTCGCGTAACACCTTGAGCAAAGCCTCTTCTTTAATTAATGGGCCACGTGCAGGGTTAAGAACAAACGCATTATTAGGTAGCGTCGTAAGTTCATCATAGCCGATGATGCTTTCTGTGCGTTTTGTAAGCGGCATACATAAAACCAGAAAGTCAAGACCGCACAGAAACTCATTCTTTTGCTCTGGACCAAAAACCTTATCCGGCAAAATGCCTTCCGGGTCACCGGTACCATTTACAACAAACATCGTCGGCCTTGGTCCAACCTTTAAATCCAGCACATGCACTTTCATACCAATCGTTTTGGCCAGCCTTGCGGTTTCTCTACCGATTCCACCATAGCCCCAGATTCCAAGCGTCTTGCCGCGTACATCCATCTGGAATCTTGCCGGTCTTTCCCAAACCCCCGACTCCTGATTACGGATCATACCTCGCAGGTTTCGTGCCAAGTTTATAATCATTGCGATATTCCATTGTGCAATCGGAATATCGTTTACTCCCGCGGCATTGGAGCATCGTATGCCACGCTCAACCAGCCCACGATCAAAAAGCTGTGTGTAACCTGCACTTGCAATCTGTATAAATTCCAGTGATTTCATATCACCCACATTCGTCGGGGGCACTGAGCAGAACAGGATATGCTTGTCGGTAATTATTGCCGGATCGATTCTGCGGAATTGCTCGCTTGCGGGTATTACTGTTACATTAACATCTTTGAGAGCTTTTAATTTATCCAACCCCTGCGGATCGACGTTCATATCAACCAAAACTTTTTTCATCTTTTCAATTCCTCTTATCGTATTCCGCTAAAATTTTCCCAGGCACATCGTTAAACTCACCCCTGTCGCGCACGAAACTATACCTGTTTTTGATTTCGTCATTCCAGGTAATGCCAAGTCCTGGTTTTTCCGGTGGCAAAACATAGCCGTCTTTCATTACAAAGGAATCGCCTATTATATCGCTGTGCATCGGACCATAAGCAGGAGCCACTTCAAGAATGGCTGTGTTGGCCGCGGCAAATCCGCAATGGATATTCTGCATGAACGAACCGCCCGCTCCCCAACTGTGAGTTGCAATTCGTCTTCCGCGGCTTTCAAGCATTGCAGCAATTTTCATAAACTCGCCAAGTCCGCCGGAAAATG
>MHYB01000025.1:5349-6180 GCA_001824635.1 Planctomycetes bacterium GWF2_50_10 | reverse complement strand
ACCCCGCAAGCGCCGCCATCGCAGGCTATAAAGTCGTCCCCGTCCCCTCGGATAAAACCACCGGCGACATAACCCCCGAAACTCTAAAGCCATTCATAAACGATGAAGTCGCGGGCCTCATGCTCACTTGCCCCAACACCCTTGGCCTTTTCAACCCGCACATTAAAGACATCACCGACATGATCCACTCCGTCGATGGCCTCATGTACTACGACGGCGCAAACTTAAACGGCATACTCGGCAAAGCCCGCCCCGGCGATTTCGGCTTCGACATCGTCCATGTAAACCTCCACAAAACCTTCGCCACTCCCCACGGCTCAGGCGGACCCGGCGCAGGCCCGGTCGGCGTAAAATCGCACCTCGCCCAATACCTCCCCATCTCACTGGTAGTAAAACGCGACGACGGCACCTTCGCCCTCGAATACGACCGCCCCAAATCCATCGGCTACATCGCCCCCTTCTACGGCAACTTCGGCATCATCGTCCGCGCCTACGCCTACATGCGCATGCTCGGCCGTGAAGGCATGCCCGCCGCCTGCGAAAACGCAGTCCTCAACGCCAACTACATAAAAGAAAAATTAAAACCCTACTACGACCTCCCATTCGATCAGGTCTGCAAACACGAATGCACCTTCTCCGCCGCCCGCCAGATGAAAGCCGGCATCCATGCCCTCGACATCGCAAAAGCCTTAATCGACCGCGCCTTCCATCCGCCCACAATCTATTTCCCCTTAATAGTAAAAGAAGCGATAATGATCGAACCCACCGAAACCGAAAGCAAGGAAACAATGGACTCCTTCATGGACGCCATGATAGAGATCGCGGGTCTTG
>MHYB01000025.1:0-5319 GCA_001824635.1 Planctomycetes bacterium GWF2_50_10 | reverse complement strand
CCCCAACATCAACCCCCGTAAGCCGCCTCGACGAAACCCTGGCCGCCAAATCCCCCAACATCGCTTCCTTAAGCCAACTCGCCGACCCCTAACCCACTCTCCTTCTCTGCTTATGACTTATGACTTATGACTTATGACTTGTGACTTGTGACTTGTGACTTGTGACTTATGACTTACGAAATCCTACCAAACATCTATCTCGACGAAGCCGAACTAACCTTCACCGCCTCCCGCTCCTCCGGCCCCGGCGGCCAGCACGTCAACAAGACCTCCACCCGCATTACCCTCACCTTCAACCCCGCCGCTTCCGCAAACCTCTCGCCCGCCGACAAGCAGCTCATCTATTCAAAACTCGCCTCTCGCATCGATTCCGCCGGCCTCCTCCAGATCACCGCCCAGTCCTCCCGCTCCCAGCACGAAAACAAACTCCAAGCCATCGACAGACTCCTCGAACTCCTCCGCACCGCCCTCACACCCCAAAAGAAGCGCCGCAAAACAAAACCCACTCTAGGCTCAAAAACCCGCCGCCTCGAATCAAAGAAAAAACACAGCCAGACAAAATCCCTCCGCCGCTCCAGTCCCCAATAACTGATCGTACTTTCGTAGCAAACCTTTGTTGTTACAACCCCGCCATCCCGCTAATGCATTGAGTTTCCCTTTGATTTAAAATATAATGACTTTGGTATGGCAAAGCCAATCGGCAATTGCCTCCATTACTAACGGGGGTTCAAAATGCAGATGCCGCAGTTGCATAAGACTAATCCATCGCTGCGATATGCCTTTGCGCTGGCAATGGTTGCTGCATCTATACTGTTGCGATATGCCCTCATGCCGCTCCTTGGCCCCGGCTACCAGTATGTCACCGTTTTCCCTTTGATCGTCGTCGTAGCCATACTAGCCGGTCGCGGCCCAGCCATACTCCACGCCGTTATTGGCGGAATACTCACAACATACCTTTTCTCTACAGAACTGAATTTTACGGCATTTTCAGGCACCCTCATAGTTATCCTGACAGGTTTCCTCGCTGGTTCGCTCACCCAGAGACTCCATGATTCCGTGACCCAGAACCAGCAGAGAATAGAAGCTCTTGCCAAAAGTGAACAACGCTTTCGCGGCACATTCGAAAACGCCGCCGTCGGCATAACACATTTGGACCTCAATGGCAATTGGCTCGAAGTCAACCAGAAATTCTGCGAAATGGTCGGCTACACCCGCGACGCAATGATCGGCACCGAATTCACCATACTCACGCATCCCGATGATATGCAAGCCGACCGACAGCGATTCAAGGACTTGATCGCCGGCAAAGCAGGCAGCTACTTTCTCGAAAAACGATACATGCGTAAAGACGGCAGCCTCATCTGGGTAGAACTATACCGCACCTTGCAGCGCAACGAAGCAGGCGTGCCGATATATTCCATTTCCATCGTGATCGATATCACCAAACGCAAAAAAGCACAGGAAGAACTCCTCGCTTTCAAAAATAAACTTGAAGAAAAAAACAAGGAACTCGAATCCGTCATCGGAATCGTTTCGCACGACCTCCGCTCCCCGCTCGTAAATGTAAAAGGTTTCGCCAGTGAGATCAAAAGGGATTGCGTGCTGGCTGTATCGACTCTTAAAAATGAGACCTCATGCGAAAAAGCCTTAAGCAGACTTGCCCCCGTTTTTGAGGAAAGCATTCCAGAGTCGGTAAAATTCATAGATTCCAGTGCCCAGTCAATGAACAATCTGGTTGATTCACTCGTTCAGGTAACCCGCGCCGGCCTTGCCGCGATAAAACCCGAACAACTGGACATGAACGAGATCATGCGCAATGTCTTCTCCAGCATCGAATTCAAGCTCAAACAATCTAATGTGTCATATGACAAAGATTATAACTTGCCCCCCTGCTATGGCGACAAAACACAAATAACACAGATTTTCACAAATCTGCTCGATAACGCCGTCAAGTATCTCGATCCAGATCGCCCAGGCAAAATTTCTGTTAGCGGCAGAATTCAAGGTCAAAACTCGCTCTACTGGGTTGCAGATAACGGCATCGGCATCGCGCCTCAAGACCAAAAAAAAATATTCGACATCTACCAGCAGCTCCACGAAAAAGCCGCCGGCGGACTAGGCATGGGCCTCAATACTGTAAAACGAATGGTCGACCGCAACAACGGAAAGATCTGGCTAAACTCCGAAAAAGGCAAAGGCAGTACATTCTACATATTGCTTCCATCCACCCAATAAGTGGCACGGTCTAGCGCAGCTAGGCCGTGTTTCCCCCTTTCGTCATCTATGAGGCTCCGCCGAAGGACCTCTCTAAACAGCATCGCACAACGATTCCATATTAAGCTTTGTATTCAAAAGCTCCTTCAGTTTCGTCGGGTGGGCAAAATTCTTTTTTGCCCACCGGAATACTTTCGCACTTTTTACACTTTTCGCACTTTTGAGCTTTTTTCAGCACGGAATAAGAATTCAACCCAACAGAAAAAAATTATCTTGAAACATAATTAAAACCATTTATTATCTAAATTGGCCGGGAGAAATCGGCCAACTAAATAAAAGAAATCACTGAGATTTCAGACGCTTCGAACCAAACCGGAAGTTTGCATGGAAAGCGATGAAAGGCTCGGTGTTCTCTTGTATATGTGCTTCGTTACTCTTTGTTTTTGTGCGTTGGTTATCGCGGGTTCTGCACAATAAGCGGGAGTTAACGTAATGTATGTCTGCAGAGAGCACCGTTTGCTTGCGTTTCCAAAGGCTCTTCCGGGCCTGGTTCGGACGCATTGCGGCGGTGCTCTATTTTTGCGCTGCCGTATATAGATCGGAAACCTTGAATGGAAGGCAATCTATGTACAGCATTGAGAGGTTAAATAAGTTTCTTTGGTGTGTTGTGATTCTAATGCTCGCTGCCGGAATTTTTTGTAAGTACAGATATAAACATAATCGCCTCACCATTTACGACCTCACCTGGCAAACCAACGACAGCAATGGCCAAATAGATCACAGATGGCGTTACTTTATTGACCCGCAAACCCACTTGCCCCGAAAGATCGAAAAATACAACAAGCCTGACCCCAACACCGACTACATCCTAAAAGAAACCCTACTGATCACCTATCCATCTGATGATGAGATCGAAAAACTTTTTAAAGCGGAACCCTTAGGAGGGTAGATTTTGCCTCCTGCCTCCTCACTTCTCAATTTAGATATACATAGCACTCAAATACGACTTGTCATCCCCGCGAAGGCGGGGCTCCAGTAATAAACAGCATCGCGCAGCGATTCCATATTATGCTATGTATTCTAAAAGCCCCTTCAGGGGCGAAAGGAATCCACTACCAAACAACAATTCCTGCTCTTTATAGGCTGACATTTGGCTGTGAAATAAAGTCGCTAATCAATTCAAAGTAATTTCCTTGTCCTCAATTACCTTTTAAGCTATACTCTTATAAACAGATATATTCGGATTTTTTCTTTTTTAATCCAATTTCTTTGCGGAGAAATCAATGCTGAGAAGAGACATAGAATCTGCCGTGCAAAATTTAGTTAACGCACTCAAAGACAGTCAAGTATCAAATGCGCTACGGTCTGCTTTCAGATCAGATAAAAAGTCAGATGGTATTGCTACGCTTGCTGCATACACTTGCTTCATAAAGCATGCAAGGGACTTTGGTTCTGCAGAGCGCCAAATTATGAAAATTTTACAAATTGAGGCTGTTCTTGACGTTGGCTTCTGGGCAGCAATAATTACGAATGAAGATCCACGCCACGGATCAGATCTTTTTCATGTAACATTATGGAATCTTCAATTTACAGAAGAGCATCTTCCCCAACTTCTTGGATTACTTTCTCGATCCTCCGATGAAGCTGCTTTAAAGGAACCAGGTAAGACGAAAACCCGAAGTCATGTCCAGAAGCTTACAGTGACTGTAATCGAAGAACAAAAACAATCGTCTCCTCAAAGGCTAATCATGATGTTTGAAGCCATTCAAGGTCTCTATGAGGCAGCTTCAGATATTTTGCATGAACCCGCTGGAGACTTTTGCGTTACCGCTTGCGATTCTGGCAGTGATAAAACGTTTGATTTCCTAGGTTTGGCCAAGGTTGTTGAATGTGTCAAAGAGATCATTCTGAGCTTTTGGAATAAACTGGTGTTCTACCATGAGAACAAGACCGAAAAACATCTGCAGTTAATTGCTAATTCCCTTCCTATTTTAGAAAAAATTGAAGCAATGAACGGCGATGGCAAACTGGAACCTGAAAAGGCTGAGATTCTGAAACGGCAGGTCGTCTCCTCGATCACAAAATTTGCAAACGCTGGTCTTACTATACCTGAAATTCAGAAATTCACAATATTCAATCCGCGCCAGTTAATGAAGCCGGAGCCAAAATTGCTCGTCGGCTCATGCATAGATGACCATGGCCCTGAGTTATCAAAACCAGAAAGTGTTTCGGGTGCATTAGAAGATACTGAGTTGCAGAAATACCTTGAGAAAGTAGCAAAAGATTTTCTAAGCAATAGGAAAGCACAGGGCAGCAAAGAGGGCACAAGCTCTTTTGAAGAGAAAGATCAACAAGTGGCATAGGATGGCAAAGTTGGCATATTTTTAAAAACCCGCAACCCGTAACTCGCAATATTTTCCAAATCTGTGAAATCATGTTCAAATCAGTGCCATCTGTGGCATGCCCCCACTTACCCCCCGCACAACTCCTCTGACCACCTTCAACCTCCCTTTAATCCCCCGTCACTACCCCCAGATCCCCCCTTCACTATCCCCGCGCCCCACCCTCAGAAGCACTTTTAATATAAGTACATCTTATTCTACTCTCTACTCACTAATCTCTAATCACTCCAAATTATAATTCACTTCTTCCGGAACCCTCGAATCGATCTTCTTTACATTGTAAAGGTAGCGTACAACACATTTTACGCTCGCCTGGGCCAGCCGCGACGCACCTTTGTCGAACTCGCCCTTTTCCATATCCAGCCCGACCTTTATCTTGCGCAAATTCCCATCCTCCGGCCAAACCAGTTCTCCCCGCCCAACGTCATAAAGCCCGCTCCGCGTCGTAAGTATTGATTCATAAAAGCTTTCTGATCCAAGCTTCGCCTGTCGAAATTCATCCACCGTGATATATAAAACCATCTCCGCCCCCAGCGCCCGCCCTACTTCAACCGGGCTTAGCATCGCAAAATCCTCCCGCGCATCCCGCAGTTCCGACAATTTTTGGTACGGAATTATCGTTTCCTGCTTTAATTTGAGCTTCGTAACCAGCATCGCCTCCGCGAACTGCGAAATATAAAGCCTTATATTTGAAGTACTTGTA
>MHYB01000024.1 GCA_001824635.1 Planctomycetes bacterium GWF2_50_10 | reverse complement strand
CGTCTCTGGCTACATAGTTTCTTTTTTATTGGGGGCATTGCTATAAACAGGTACGGGTTCGGTCAACAATGTTTTTGGAGAACGTAAAATGGTCAGACTCTGTTTGTGGTTTATGCTCGAAAATGTGTGGGGGTATGTGACAGGTTTTACAACTAAGGTTCATAGGGCGCTTATGAAAAGAGTATTGCAGGAAGTTATACGAGAACGATGTAAGGAGTTCATCAGAAAGAGATTGGAAAAAGAAAGTGGAAAGGTGTGAAAAGTGTGAAAGGTGTGAAATAGTTCAATTCTGTGAAGATCGGTGGGCAAAATAGAATATTACCCACTCCAGGGCTTGCGCGGCGTATCAGTGCTCGGAATTGCGTTTTCTTTGGAAAAAATACTAGGAAATCGCTTTGGGGCATGTTAGACAGTATGGTTTTTGGGTTTGAATTTGGGCGAGTGATATGGCGCTGATTGGAATGCGGGATGTTAGTGTGGGTTATGGCGGGCTGCCATTGCTTGAGCACGTTAATATACAGATCGAGGCTGGCGAGCGGATCTGTTTGCTGGGGCGTAACGGGGTGGGTAAGTCGACGTTTATGCGGCTGATTACGGGCGTGATGGCTCCTGAATCGGGGGAGATCATCAAAAGTCCGCAACTTACGGTTACGTCGCTTAGCCAGGATGTGCCAAGCGGGATGAGCGGGGAGCTTTTTGATGTGGTAGCACAGGGGCTGGGCGAGCGGGGAATGCTGCTTAGTCAATATCATCATGTAACTCATCTGCTGGCGGGGGATCATGAAAATAAATCGCTCATGACACAGCTTGACAAATTGCAGCATGAACTGGACCGTCAAAACGCGTGGGAGACGAACCGGCTTGTTGAGATCATTATTGAGAGGCTGGAGCTTGACGCGGATGCGGAGACGGCTTCGCTTTCGGCGGGGATGAAGAGGCGGGTGCTGCTGGCGCAGGCGATAGTGCGCGAGCCTGATGTGCTGCTGCTGGATGAGCCGACGAATCATCTCGATATCGAGGCGGTGGAGTGGATAGAGGAATTCCTTGAGACGTACAAGGGGACGCTGATATTTGTGAGTCATGACCGGACGTTCGTTAAAAAGCTGGCGACGAGCATTATAGAATTAGACAGGGGCAAGGCGGCGAGTTATGCGTGCGGGTATGAGACGTTTTTGATTCGCAAAGAGATAGCAAATGAGGCGCAGGCGGCTGAGGCGGCGCTGTTCGATAAGAAGCTGGCGCAGGAAGAGGTTTGGATACGCAAGGGGATAAAGGCGAGGCGGACGCGGAACGAGGGGCGGGTGCGGGCGCTGGAGAAGATGCGAAATGAACGCAGTAAGCGTCGCGAGGCGATAGGCAGCGCGAAGATACAGGTGCAGGATGTGGTGAAATCCGGCATGCTGGTGATAGACGCGAAAAATGTGTCGTTCGCGTATGAGGGCGGACGTGAGATAGTTTCTAATTTTTCGACGATGATCATGCGAGGCGACAAGATCGGTATTATTGGGCCGAACGGGTCGGGGAAGACGACGTTATTGCGGGTGCTGCTTAAAGAGCTTGAGGCGGGGAAGGGGCTTGTGCGGCATGGGACGAACCTTGAAATCGCGTATTTTGACCAGCTGCATAAAAAGCTCGATTATGAAAAATCGGTGTTTGAGAATGTGGCAGATGGTAACGAGACGGTGGTGATCAATGGTATGCCGCGGCATATCATGGGCTATCTGCAGGATTTTTTGTTTACGCCGAATCAATCGCGAAGCCCGGTTTCGAATCTATCCGGCGGCGAGCGAAACAGGCTGCTGCTGGCGAGGCTGTTTACTCGGCCATCAAATGTGCTGGTGCTGGATGAGCCGACAAACGATCTTGATATCGAGACACTGGATCTGCTCGAAGAATGCCTGCTGAATTATCCAGGCACAGTGCTGATGGTGAGCCATGACAGGGAATTTTTGAATAATGTCGTAACGGGCATTATGGTCATGGAAGGCGGCGGGGTCGTTAAGGAATATGTGGGCGGGTATGATGATTATCTGCGGCAGAGGAAGGTTGAAGAAAAGCCTGTACAGCAAAAAACCGCGGCGAAGGCGGTAAAGGCTGAGCCTGTTAAGGAACAGGCAAGGCGCTTGACGTTCAAGGAGAAAAAAGAGCTTGAGGCGCTGCCGGCGATGATCGAGAAAATGGAACGTGAATTGGCACAGCTGCATGGGACGATGGCTGATCCGGCGTTTTATAAAAAAGGGTCGGATGTTGCGGCGGTGACGAGCAGGGCGGGGGCGCTGAAGATGCAGTTGGATAAGGCGTATGCTAGGTGGGAAGAGCTGGAGATGTGAGTAGTGGGTAGTGAGTAGAGCTGTTGCGAGTTGCGGGTTACGCGTTGCGGGTTTAATCGCATAGTGTACAGGGCAAAGAAGTGTCGTGGGGAAGAATACAGGAGTCAGGAGCCAGGAGTCAGGGAGAAGAAAGCACTAATCTCGAAGCACGAAGCAAATTCAAAATCACAAAGCCAATAAAATAAAAATAAAAGTAACACGGCCTAGCTTTGCTAGACCGTGCCACAAAGAAACAAGTTCTAAGTTCTAAGTTCAAAGTCAAAAAGATTTTGCGGGTTGCAAGTGGTGGGCAAGAGTACTTGCCCACCCTACGGGTTATGGGATTATCTAGCGGAGTTTGATCTGTTTGTATTTGCTGCGGCGGTGGGCTAGGCGGTCGGGGTTTTGGGTTTGGATCATTTCTTCATAGGCGGCGAAGTTGCCCTGGAACCATTGTGTTTTGCCGTTGCCGTCAAATATTAAAAGGTGGGTGCATATCCGGTCGAGAAAGAAACGGTCGTGGCTTATGACCATTGCGCAGCCCTGGAAATCGATTATGGCCTGTTCGAGGACACGGATCGTGTCGACGTCGAGATCATTGGTGGGTTCGTCAAGGAGGAGGAGATTGCCGCCGGTTCGGAGCATTTTGGCAAGGTGGACGCGGTTGAGTTCGCCGCCGGAACACTGGGAGACTTTTTTCTGCTGGGAGGAGTCTCTGAAATTAAATCTCGCGATATAGGCGCGCGATGCGATGGATGCGCCGCCTACGTCGATTTTGTCCTTGCCGAGCGATATTTCTTCAAAAATTGTTTTAGTGGGGTCGAGTGAATCACGCTGCTGGTCGACGTGGCCGATGGAGACGCTTTCGCCTACTTCGACGTGGCCTGAATCGGGCTGCTCCTGTTTGGTTATCATTTTGAAGAGGGTAGTTTTGCCGATGCCGTTGGGGCCGATGACACCTACTACGGCGTTTCGGGGCAGTTCAAACGAGCAACGTTCAAGCAATATATTGTCGCCGAAGCTTTTTGAGACATCTTTGAAGGAAAGCACTTTATCGCCGAGGCGCTGGCCTGACGGGATGCGTATGAGGACATCATCCTGTTTGTCGTCGACGGATACAGAGGCAAGGTCGTTATATGCGTTGATACGGGCCTGGTTCTTCTGATTACGCGCCCTGACGGAGGTGTTGATCCACTCCAGCTCACGGGCGAGGGTCTTCTGGCGGGAGGATTCTTTCTTTTCCATAAGGCGAAGCAGTTCGGATTTTTGTTTTAGCCAGGAGGAATAGTTGCCTTCGAAGGGCAGGCCTCTGCCTTTTTCAAGTTCGAGTATCCAGCGGGTGATGTTGTCGAGGAAGTAGCGGTCGTGAGTTACGATTATGACGGTGCCGTGGTATTCGCGCAAGGCCTGTTCGAGCCATTGGACGGTTTCGGCGTCGAGGTGGTTGGTTGGCTCGTCGAGGAGGAGCAGGTCGGGTTTTTCGAGCAGGGCCATGGAAAGGGCGACTCGGCGGCGCTCTCCGCCGGAGAGCTGGCGTACGGGGGTGTTGTCGGGGGGCAGTACCATGGCGTCGGAGACGAGGTCTATGAGGCGGTCGGTTTCCCAGCCTTCGCAAGCATCTATTTTGTCCTGGAGGGTGCTCATTTCGTCCATGAGCTTGGTCATTTTTTCGTCGGACAGAGGTTCGGCGAGTTCCTCCGAGATCTTGTTAAAGCGATCAATCATGTCCAGTGTGGGTTTGATCGCGGTAAGCAGGTTTTCCCGGATGGTTTTATCTAGTTCGATCTGGGGTTCCTGGGCGACGTAGCGGACTTTCATTTTGGGGGATAGTTTGGTATCGCCGTGGAAATCCTTGTCGAGGCCGGCCATTATTTTGAGAAGGGTGCTTTTTCCGGAGCCGTTCTCGCCTACGACGCCGATCTTGGCACCGTAAAAGAAGGACAGGGAAATGTTGCGGAGAACTTCTTTATCGCCGTAACTTTTGGAAACGTCGCTCATTTCAAATACAAATTGTGGAGGCATTTAACTTCAATCCTGCTTTCTGTGACCTAAGGAATGTTTATATTATCGGAACAAAGGTTATTTTTGCGGTTTTTGTGTCAATTTGGATACTTGTGATCCTGGCTTTGTGTTTTCCCAGGTCTATGACGGGATCAAAGGGTTTTTCGGCCAGGATGGAACCCATTATGGTGCTGTAGAGGTCTGGTTCGCCTTGCATCATTTCCATGTGGCTGTTGTACATGCGTGAGGCTATGGGTTTAACCAGTAGTGTGAGGGCGAGGGCACCGGCGCGAATCGTCTGGAGGGAAAGATTAAGTTTGCCATCGGGTTGGAATTGTGGAGAGATGGCGGCGGTAATTACGGTGTCTATACCATTATAGTTGACCCGGCACATGCCGGTGACGCGGTTTTTTGTGAAAAAGACGACAGGGGTGGAAAAGAGCATGGATTCGTATGCCTGGGGCCAGCCGCAGGCGATGATGGCATCGTTAAGGGGCTTTTCGTCTATTGTGATGGTGAAGGGTTTACCTGACTGAATGCCGTTATAGAACGCTGGCATGATGATATGCGTGAAGTAAGGGTTAACCTCATTGGGGGTATCGAGGAGGGAGGGGGGATTGTAATCGGCGGGCTGATGATGCAGGAGAATGAGGCTCATAGCGGCTATGAGGAGGCCGATAATGAGGTCGCATATTAGAAAAAGCCAGAATTTGCGTTTTGGCCTGGTAGATAATTTAGTGTCAGTTTGTTCCAAAATTAGTCAAAAGCTCCTTGCTCAAATAATGTCGTAAGATTATAGTTAGGCCGATATAAGGTACAAATGAATTTTTGTTATTGTAAATACGCATAAGCGGAAGGAAAGGATCATTCGGTGGCAACTCACTTTGGAGATAGACTTTACGACGCCGTCAAGAGCAAGAAGACACAATTAACCGTGGGGATCGATCCGGTTTACGGCCGGCTGCCTGCCAAGATCAGAACTCATCAGGATATGAACGATGAATTCGATGTTGCCGCCGCGGTTGACGCGATATTTGATTTTTGCACGCGCACGCTGAGGGTTGTGGCCCCGCTGGTGCCTGCAGTGAAGATCAACGTAGCGTTTTTTGAAAGATATCTGTGGGAAGGTCTTGAGAGCTATTTTTCACTTATTACCGAGGCTGATGATCTTGGCCTTGAGGTTATCGGTGATGTCAAGCGAGGCGATATCGGTTCCAGTGCCGAGTTTTATGCAAGGGCTCATCTTGCTTCGCCGGACGCGGCGGGGCTGGAGGATATTATCACGCCTGACGCGGTAACGATCAACGCCTTCGCGGGCGCGGATGCGATAGCACCTTTTGCCCAGATAGCGGATGAAGAGGGCAAGGGCGTGTTTGTATGGGTGCGTTCTAGCAATCCATCGGCTGGGTTCATACTTGATGCCGTGGATGTAAACGGGGTGCCGATGTATGAACGGATCGCGGCAATGGTAAGCGATATAGCGAATGCTGAAGGCAGGATTGGCAAGCACGGCTACAGCAATATCGGCATGATCGTTGGCGGCACGACGGCGCAGGCGACAAGCAATCTGCGGGCAAAATATCCTAAGACATGGTTCCTTGTGCCGGGTTTCGGATCGCAGGGCGCAAGTGCGGCTGACTGCATGAAGTTCTGCAAGAGCGACGGGACGGGAGCGCTGATCAACGCATCACGCTCGATAATTTATGCTTATGAAAATCCCAAGTATGTCGATCGTTTCGGCGACAACTGGGAAAAGTGCATTGAGCAGGCATGTATCGACGCAAAGGTGGAACTGGCACAGGTATAGGAACTGTTGCGAGTTACGAGTTACGCGTTGCGGGTTAAGAAACCAGCATGGGCGACAGATTTGCAAATTAATTTAATATGATCTTGAAACCGCGTACTTGTGCGCGGTTTTTTTATTTACAGGAAAGTTATGGCAAACGGATTTTTCGCGGGCAAGACGGTTGTGGTTATGGGGCTTGGAAGGTTCGGAGGGGGGATAGATACGGCCAAGTTTGCGGCTGGGTCGGCCAAGAAGGTGATCGTTACGGATATGGCAAAGGAAAGTGAACTGGCTAAATCCGTTGCGGCTTTGAAGGGTTTGGCCAATATAGAATTTCACCTGGGCGGGCATTTGGAAGAGGACTTTAGAAGTTGTGATGTCGTGATCTCAAACCCGGCTGTGCCGCCGGAAAATAAATTTTTGATAATAGCGCGGGACAGCGGCAGGGAGATTACGTCGCAGATAAATATATTTTTTGCCCTTTGTCCGGCGATGAAAATTGCGATAACGGGGGCAAAC
>MHYB01000023.1:6355-6461 GCA_001824635.1 Planctomycetes bacterium GWF2_50_10 | reverse complement strand
AAAAAAAGGTGTGTCAAGGGGAATTTGGGGGTGGTGGAGGGGTAGTGAGGTGGGGCGCGGTGGGGGTGGGAAGTAGATAAAAGGTGGAGAGAAATGGTGCGCGGGG
>MHYB01000023.1:0-6314 GCA_001824635.1 Planctomycetes bacterium GWF2_50_10 | reverse complement strand
ATTATTGATGCAGGAAAGTGCAAAGAGAGCAAAAAGTGAGAAAAGTGTGAAAAGTGTGAAAAGGGGCTGGGGGCGGAGGATTTCTAAATTCTGAGTTCTAGAGCAGTTTAAGCTATCCTGCTCTGGTTCTGGCTACTGCAAACTCGCAATACGGCGTTCGGCTGCATCGAAAATGCAGGGCATTTCCTGCTTCGCCGTCCTTGTCTTGCGAGTTTTCGCTACGCCATAACCAGATCATTATATCTTAAAATGCGCTAAGATCAAGATTGTGGAGTCGCTGCGCGATGCTTTTAATTTCTGGATTCGGAGCCTGGGGGGAATGACAAGTCGCTTTGGTTCACAGATGAGAAGTAACAAGGAACAAGGGTTATTCGATTATTAGCAAATAGGCGCGCATTACTTCCGCTACTGACCAGGCCTGAGCCAGGCAGCCGCGGGGGGTGTGTGGGGCGTCGCCGTCGAATATCTCTGCTATCGAGCCTATGCATCCATCCTGCGTGAGGTGTTCGATAAGCGGGCGGATGTATTCTATTGCCTGTCTCCTGGAATGACGCGAAAAGCTGTTGACCTTTAAATGCGCTTCAATGAAAGAACCCATCAGCCAGGGCCAAACTGTTCCCTGGTGGTAAGCCTCATCCCGCCGGCGCATGTCACCCTGGCACTGGCCATGGTAATTCGCGTCATTGCGGCTAAGAGTGCGCAATCCATAAGGAGTTAGCAAGTTCTTGCGGACGCATCGCACTACCTGCCTTGCCTGCTCGGGCAAAAGCGGTGAAAAATCCAGCGAGACAGCGAAAATCTGGTTGGCGCGGATCGACGCATCAACTGTGCCATCGGGCGCGATGCAGTCGTAAAGGCATTTTTCGAGCGGATTCCAGAAGTTGGCCCTGAAACTCACCTCTACATCTTGCGCCATCTGTGAATAGTGGGCAGACAACTCGCGATCCAGAGGCTTATAATATTCGGCCATGAGGCGCAGGGCGTTGTACCACAAGGCGTTGATCTCCACAGCTTTGCCATGGCGGGGGGTAAAGGCGGTGCCATCCATCTTGGCATCCATCCATGTAAGCTGTGTTTCGCGGCTGCCGCCGGTGATAAGGCCGTCGGAATCGGCGTGGATGCCGAATTTGGTGCCGTAAAAATACGAATCGATAATCCACTTTATGGCGGGGAGGAGCTTTTCGGCAAAGAGGTTCTCGTCGCCGCTGGCTTTGAGGTATTTAAACGCGGAGTTGATAAACCACAGTGACGCGTCAATATTGTTGTAGTGAGGCTTGTCTGTAAAATCGTCGAAACGGTTGGGAATTATGCCATCTTCAGCGGCGGCGGCAAAGGTCGAAAGTACCGACGCAGCTTCCTCGAACCTTTCGGTGCAAAGCAGCAAGCCGGGAAGTGATATAAAGGTATCTCGTCCCCAGTCCATGAACCAGGGGTAGCCGGCCAGTATCGTGGCAGCGGGTTTTTTATTTATGTTCCTTTCGATCACGAACTGATCCGCGGCCATGCACAGTTTGCGGAAGGTTTTATCCGAGCCATGCGGTACGGCAGAAAGCTCACTTTGCCTTGCGCGGAGGCGATCAGTAAGGGTTTCGATATCGAGACTGGGAGCCAACTGATACGAACCATCGCCAAGATGTCCCCAAAGGACTATCTTGCAGGGTTCTTCGATATGGGCCTTGAACTGGCCCGGGGTCCAGAGGTCTTCGGCAAAATCCTGGCCTCGGTCTCTATCGACGCGATAGTGGAAGTTATACCACCACTGCGGTGAAGATTCGTAATGCATCTGGTCGCAGCGGAGCATAAGTTCAGTGCCGGCTAGATCTTCGGAGTGGATTATTACTCCGTTTTCGCCATTGCTTGCATTGACCGGCGCGCAAGACTTCTGCAAATGGTGAAAATTGCGCATGGCCGTGAAAGGTCTGAGCATGAAGGTAAGCCCATCGCCCACGGATGAGAAGTCGTATTCGATAGCCACCGTATCCGAATCGGGCGCAAGGTAAATGGATTTGGTCACATGCACGGGCCCAAGATCGAATTCAAAATGCGCACCGATGTCACGGCGGAATTTAGAGATATTCCAGTAGCCTTCCGGGGTGAAGCGGTCGGAGAACTCAAAAGTGGAAAGTGAAAATTCCTCGCCGTCAATGAGCAGAGTTTCCAGGCAGGTGGAAAGAGCCATTACGCGGTTGGCGGGTGGGGTGGTGCTGGCGACTAGCAGGCCATGATACCTGCGGGTGTTACAGCCGGCCAGCGTGCCTGAGGCAAAAGCCCCGCGGGTGTTGGTCAAAAGCCATTCGCGTTCTAATTTCGATTCTAACGACATATCGGCGGCTGCGAGCGACGCGACCGCGCACTGTCTGCTTCTTCCTAAAACCAGCACTTACTACTCCTTTGGGCAATGTTCAAAATTATATCTCGCCCTTACAGGGCTTTGTATATGGCTATCTCTTGACCCAGGGCTGCGCTTCGCTCCACCCTGGGCTATCAAATTTCGCCCCTTCGGGGCTTTAATACGGTCTAGGAAGCTAGACCGTGCCACTAAGAACAAATTTACACCTGCCGCTTCACACGGCCTAGCATCGCAAGATAATCTACGCTTCACTAGAGGGTGCTACGAACTGATTTTAAGAAAGCACTAAATCCGAAGCACGAAACAAATTCAAATAGCAAAATCAGAAACAAGACTGGATTCCCGCCTTCGCGGGAATGACAGAGTCTCTTTTGTGCCACAAGGGCTAAATCCAGCATGGGCAAGAGTACTTGCACACATCCTACATGCTACACTGAATCAATTAACGCTTTGGAGCACCTGCTTTTTGGGGGTGCACCTACTGTCGAGATTGTTGAGCACATTCATGAAGTTGATGTACGAATCGTAAGGTGAATCGTACGGGTTAAAGTACTTGTGCACATCGCCATCATTGAAATACTTGGTGCACATATAATAGAAATGGTCACTGGTGAGCATCTTGCGCCAGTCGCTGAGTAGTTGCTGATCCTTTGCGGCCTTTACCTTGCTTTCAAGGCGATACACTTCATGGAGGGCGTTTGACTGCATCGCGTTGCCAAGCCAGGCTGAGAGGTCGCGTTCGGTATCCGCCCAGCTTATCATGTGGGGGACATCGACGGTGTCGGCGGCGTCATATGCGTTGGCTACCTCGCTAGGGGTCATAAAGTTATTATCGGGATGCTTTAATACGGCTTCGGGCAAATGCTTCATGAATTCAAAAATACCCGTATCTTCCCACTGATGCTCGCCGAAGGTTTCATAATCCATGAACAGATTGATGTTGTAGCCGCAGCCATTGACGGCATTTACCCACTTTGTGAACTTTTCCGTCGTCAGGGGCCATTCCGACCAGCCGCGGTTGGAAAAGCGAAATGCTATGTCATCGCTGAGCCGGTAGTTTTTCATCAGGAGCTTGAGTCTTTGGCAGCCCTGGGGTCTGTAAACAAAATTGGGGCTGCGATAGCCAAGGATATGGTCGGCGCCTTCTGTTATGATCGCGTCAAAACGGTTTAGCCCCTCGATCGTGGCGGCGAGGTCGTTATTATAGATAAGCTCGGTGTTTCGGAATACCTTTGGTGTTTGGCCGAAAAGCTTTTTAACGAGCTGGCTGTGCATTTCGACCTGCTCGATAAACTCCTCGCGCGAATAAAGGAATGCAAGGCTGTGGTAATATGTCTCGCCGACAAATTCGACGCAGCCGGTCTGGGCAAGGGCGTCAAAGGTGCTCATTACTTCGGGGCAGTACTGGGCGAATTGCTCCAAAACCACGCCGGTTACGCTATAGGATATCTTGAATTTGCCGCCATAACGCTTGATGATGTCGAGCATGAGGCGATTTGCGGGCAGGTAGCACTTGTTGGCCACCTTGCGGCAGATCGTCGCGTTCTTGTAATCGTCGTAATAGTGCGGGCTTTTTTCAAAAACCGTGTAGTGACGAAGACGAAAAGGCTGATGCACCTGAAAGTAAAAACAAATTGAAGCCATAATTCATTCCCTTCCCCATAAAAACATACTACTTATAAGCTACTTCACCGTATATCCTCGCACAACGCTGTGCAGAATCGGACCATTGAAGCTTGCGCACCTCAAAATTGCCGTGCTCTTTCAAGGTCATGTGCAGCGGCGGATATTTGAGTACCGCGACGATCTTGTTAGCCATTTCTGTTGTATCCCAGAAATCGACTTTAAGGACATGCGTGAGTACCTCGGCTACTCCGCTTTGTTTTGAGATTATGACGGGCACATCATTATTAAGTGCTTCCAGCGGTGCTATGCCGAACGGTTCCGAAACGGAAGGCATAACGTAGAGATCGGCCATGCGGAAGACCTTTTCGACATCCTGGCCGCGTAAAAAGCCGGTAAAGAGCACTTTTTGCCCGATACCCATAGACGCGGCCATTTCGATAATTCGCTGCATCATGTCGCCGGAGCCGGCCATGACGAATTTTACTCTATCAACCTCCTGGAGCACCTTTTTGGCGGCCATGAGGAAATATTCCGGGCCTTTCTGCATCGTGATCCGACCCAGGAAAAGGACAAGCTTTTCATCATTTTCGATGCCGACTTCGGGCAGGGCGGCTCTAGAGCCGTTTCGCTCGACACCGTTATAGACAACTTCCACCTTATCGCCGGGTACGCCATACCTGCTGATGATGATATTGCGGGTAAGATGGCTCACGGCGATTATCTTATCGGCGGCGTGCATGCCTTTGCGTTCGATATCGTAAATCATCTGGTTGACATTTTCGCCGCTGCGGTCGAATTCAGTTGAATGCACCTGCACGATAAGGGGCTTGCCGGTGATAGCCGCTACGGCAATGCCGGCTGGGTATGTCATCCAGTCATGGGCGTGGATGACGTCGAAATCGTCGTTAAGTGCAAGATGCGCTGCAATTGCGGCATAGCGATGCACTTCGGAATACATATCACCGGCGTAATTGATGGTTCCGCCGTCGGAAAAGTCAAATAATTTGGCGGAATTGCCATTTTTTGAGCCATTGGAGCCGAGACGTTTGTGCAAGAGTCGCTTTTGTTTTAAAATTTCGTCGAAATTCTTTTTGTACTGCTTATTTTCGCTATATGGCTCAAGGAGCGAATCAATTGTCCTGAAACTTACCTTTTTGAATTCTGAAGATTGGAAATAACCTATCTTTGCAGCGGCCACCTGTTGGGAGGCGGCAGAAATCATGCCTGCGGAGGGCGCAACAAGTTTAACGTGAGTGGCAAACTGACTTGTGATGGCCTTTGGCAAGACAAAAACCACCTCGATTCCGAGCTGATCCATCGCCTTTGTAAGACCGTAGCAGGCAGTTCCCAGCCCGCCGCTGATGAAGGGCGGAAACTCCCAGCCTAACATAAAAACTTTCATAGCGCCTCTTGAATCCTTCTTGCCCTTACGGCAAAGCCTTACTTAACCTCAAGACTCGTCTTCCCTGACTGTATAAAGCTTCTCGGCTTTTGGAAGGCGTCTTAAACACCTTGCACCTTCCGATAGAGGCTTATCTAAGCTTAAGATCAAACCAGTGCGAGCAAGCAAATGGCTCATAGCCTATTATGCCCCCTCTCACCGGCCTATTATATGGTTATCGGAATATATGTAAATCTAAGAACACAAATTTTTTATAAAATCTGTGTTTTTCATACTGATAACGTCGTTGGATATAGTACAAGACATGCGTTCGCTTATTTAAAAAAGGCCAACCCATCTCGAATACAAATTCGGGTTTTATGATCTTTGTTTTGCCCGGATCCGAAATCGGTTTTGCGCTTTGGTGAGTGGTTTGCCGTATTTTGCTGTATTACCGGACTATCAGGGCTTGTGGGTTGTCTGGTTTAAATAAATTTTCTAATAATGCACCTGCCTTTTTGGGCCGACAAATCTATTAACTGAATTTCATTAGTCCAGGAGATATTAATATATGGACAGCAGTAAAGTTTCTTCGTTTGTAACGGTCGCGCTCGCCGAGGACCTTGAGCATGCCCGCCATTGCCAGCGGATGCTAAGGGAAAAAAGTATAGAGGCAATAGTGAAGCCCAACGATCCCATGGCCGATTCGGAAGGGGTGCCGGTGCTGGTTCGGCAGGAATTGGCGATCAGGGCCAAGGAGATTCTTACAGTCGGAAGTGCCTCAGAAGATTTCTGCTATTTTGGGTTCGATGATGCGGCCGAATCAAGCGATGGGGAAGAGTAAGTAATTATTTTATAAGAATTTAGAGCGGGTGACAAATGACTGAATACGAAGACAAGCACGCAAAAGTTTATGAAGGACCCGATCGCCGGGATACTGCGCCCGAACGTCGTCTT
>MHYB01000022.1:6638-8882 GCA_001824635.1 Planctomycetes bacterium GWF2_50_10 | reverse complement strand
ATAAGTGAATTTCTTGAAGGCGATTACAGCATGAGCGAGTTGTGTATTGCATACAACATCAGTCGCAAGACCGGCTACAAGTGGCTTGCTCGCTATGAGCAGTTTGGCACTGGTGGTCTTGAAGATCTCTCACGCGTTCCTCATCATCATCCCCATGAAATACCCGACGCGGTCAAGTCGACGATCCTTTGTGTCAACGCGCGATATCCGCACTGGGGTCCTCTCAAGATAGAATATAAAATACGCAAGCTCTATCCATGCTGGTCTCGTTATCCGGCAGTTTCCACTATTGGGCTTTTTCTCAAACGCCAAGGCCTGGTAATCAGCCGCAAGCGTCGCCGCTGCGCAAGTCCAACCCAGCCGCCGCTGACCAACGGCATAAATCCAAATGATGTATGGAGCGTTGACTTCAAAGGTCATTTTGCTACCAGAGATTCCAGCCGCTGCAACCCGCTTACGATCAACGATCACCTCAGCCGTTACCTGATATGCTGCCGTCATGTGGATCGGATGAGCTATAACCTTGTTAAAATGCAGTTTGAACGCATTTTCCGGCAGTACGGCCTTCCGCTTGTAATACGTTCAGATAACGGCACACCATTTTCATCCCGCGGCATCGGCGGGTTAAGCAGGCTCTCAGCGTGGTGGATTCGCCTTGGCATCCATCCCGAACGTATCGAGCCGGCCAGTCCCGACCAGAACGGCCGCCATGAACGTATGCACCGCACTTTAAAAGAGCACACTGCCAAACCGCCGGCAGACGATCTCAACTCGCAGCAGCAAAGATTTGATGACTTTGTAAATGAGTACAATAACGAGCGTCCTCATGAGGCACTTGAAATGCAAACACCCTCATCATTGTATGTGCCCTCAGAAAGGATATTCCCCAACCATCTTCCCCGGCCGCATTACGATCGCTATATGCAAGTGCGCAGGGTCGAGCATCACGGTGATATACAATATAAAAACAGGCGGCTGTTCCTTGGCGAGTCGCTGGAAGGTGAATATGTCGGCATAGAAGAAATCGATGATGATAAGAGCAGGGTGTGGTACTGCGACTATGAACTTGGCACTATCGACCACCAAAAATGGAGAATAGAACCCGCCAAGCCGCATCCACTTCTCGCAGGGGTTAACCCCTGCCCCTCTGCTCATAACTCAGCAAAAGCGCTACCTATGTCGTCGGTTTAAAATGTTACCTATGTATCGGTTGACAAGGGTTCAAATTGTAAGGTGATCCTGATTTTGACGGTGAGAGGATCTCTAAACCCACGGTTGCCACCGTGGGCTGGTAAAAACAAAAACCGATCAACATCGGACTTGAAAGCCAAGCTTCTAAGTTTACGTCCGAAACGTTCCCTAACGGTTAAGTCAGGTTAACTTAGTGCATTTGGCAAATCAGCCTGATATTGATCGGCTAAACATATACTAGCGAATTCCGAATTTCTTAAAATGCTCTAATTCCGCAAATCTATGCGATAAATACCTTAGGATTTCTTGGTTGATATGTCTCTAAACCCACGACTGCCGTCGTGGGCTGATAATACCTGGCACAAAAAAAAGGCCCATCCTTGCGGACAGGCCTTAGATGCAGCTAAATCAGCTTAGTTTGCGAGGAAAGAATCGGTGTCGCTCTGTGAAACTGAAGATGTCGCTGTGGTTGTATTCACAGGCTTAACACCGCCCTGTTTCTGGATCAGGGTAGTTGGAGTTAAAGTGGACCATGTGGTATAAATGTTGTCCTGCTCAATACCAACATTTGGCTGGTTTTCAAATGAAACGTGTGAATCGCCGAACAATACGTTTTGGCCTTCACTCTGATGGTTCTTGGAATTACCCTTCTTGATTTCATCCTTCTTTGTAGTGTTGGTTGCTGTTGTGCCAGAGAGACCCAAATCGGCCTCCAAGAGAACCTTGGGTCCGTTTGTAGTATCTTCTGCATTAAAAGTGCCGTCGTTCTTCATCCAAGGATTGGCATCTGCAAATACCACCGAGCCAGCCTGAGTTGATGCTGATATTGTATATGATGAGCCATTAGTTGCAACTTTATATGGTTGCTGGTATGCATAACTGACGAAGTTCCAAGGCCTCTTTCCAGTTGTTCCGGCGGCTTTTCCGAAATCCCAAACTTGTGTTATATCTTTGATAAGAGTGGTGTTGCTTACTGCGTCACCAGCGATCAAATCATATTTTTTGGCATCTGTGGCCTTGCAAACGAATTGTCCTGTCGATACATCGGCATAC
>MHYB01000022.1:0-6615 GCA_001824635.1 Planctomycetes bacterium GWF2_50_10 | reverse complement strand
AATTCTGATACGTCGGTATCCCACGAAGTACTAGTGCCAATGCCTGTTGTGTTATTCCAGAGTGTGGTTGCGCCGCCGAAGACCGGGTACGATTCCTGGTAATCGTTGGCGTAGGTCAGGCAGGCTTTGCCTATGCCTGAGAGGTTCGAGCCGCAGACCATACGGTATGCGATCTGGCGAACCTTGTTAAGTGCCGGCATTAATATTGCCAGCAACATGGCTATGATCGCGATAACGACCAATAGCTCGACGAGTGTGAAGCCCTTCTTTTTCATACATTTCTCCTTTTTTGTCGAGATTCGCGAAAGGTCGTGCGGTCAACCGTTCAAGCTTATAATAAGTTCGGCCCTTAGGGCACATCCTCCTTATTTAGCGAATCTCATATTGTGTTTTTTTAACCGCAAGACCCTTTTTTTAGCGCAAATTACGGATACATTTACAAACAGACTACACAATCAGCTTCAATGCATCCATTGCTGTGAACCGAATCGCGAACAAAAAGGAGTTTTCGGCAGGCAGGCTCTCTATAACTAAAGAGCGTAATTATGATGGCAGTTTTAATATATATGACCGAGAACTATTCGAACCTGCTCCGGCCTTACTCCAATCTGGAATAAATCATATCACCGGCTTAAAACAAGGTCAAATAAATTTTGCAAAATTGCGGTCTGGAAGTTAGATTTACACCTTTGTTTGCAACACCTTAGGAGTTCGAAGATGGATTTAGGGTTAACTTACGAGCGGGCGGCGGAAATACTGAAAAAACATAACCAGTCTCATCTGCTTTCTTTCTGGGATGAGCTTTCGGCTGGGCAGCAAGCGGGGTTGCTTGGTCAGATAGCGTCGCTGGATTTTGCCCAGCTTGATAACTGGGTTAAAACTTATGTCGTTAACGCGGGTGGGCCTGTGATACCGGCGAATTTCGGTCCAGCTCCTTATTATCCTGCCAGCCCCAGGCCGGGACAGGAGGAATTATACCAAAAGGCGAGGGAAAAGGGGGTAGAACTGCTAAAGGCGGGGAAAGTGGCGGCGTTTGTGGTTGCCGGCGGGCAGGGCACGCGGCTGGGGTACGATGGGCCTAAGGGCAATTATCCGGTTAGCCCGGTAAAGAAAAAAACGCTTTTTACGCTGTTTGGCGAGCAGATACTGGCGGCTTCGAGGCGGTATGGGCGCGGGCTTAGCTGGTATGTCATGACCAGCCCGCTAAATCACGAAGCTACCGTCGAAATTTTTGAAAAAGCGGGGTTTTTCGGGCTTGGCAGGGAAAATATTTTCATTTTCCAGCAGGGGACGATGCCCAATTTCGCCTTTGACGGCAAGATACTTATGGCGGACAAGGGCAGTTTGGCACTATCGCCGGATGGGCATGGCGGGAGTTTAAAGGCCCTTTATCAGAGCGGGGCGGTTGCGGATATGGCTGTCAAGGGCATTGAGCAGATAAGCTATTTCCAGGTTGATAACCCGTTGATCAATATTTTTGACCCGCTTTTCATTGGGTTTCATGCGATGGATGGGGCTGGGATGTCATCGAAGGCGCTCAAAAAGACGGGGCCGTTGGAGAAGGTGGGGAATTTCTGCCTTGTGGATGGGAAGGTTAACGTCATTGAATACAGTGACTTACCAGATGAGATGGCTGAGAAGACGAAGGCGGATGGGTCGCTGGTGTTTGAGCTTGGGTCGATAGCGATACATATTATTAGCAGGGAGTTTATTGAAAGCCTGAATAAGGGGGGCTTTGCGCTGCCGTTCCACAGGGCGGTTAAAAAGATACCTTATATAGATTGGGCTGGGAAACTGGTGGAGCCGAAGGGGCCTAACGGGGTGAAATTGGAGACTTTTGTGTTCGATGCCCTTAATTTTGCGTCAAAAAGCGTGATTTTGGAGACGATCCGGGAGCAGGAGTTTGGGCCTGTCAAGAACGCGACGGGGGTGGATAGTGCCCAGAGTTCGCGGGTGATGCAGGTTGAGCGGGCGGCGGGGTGGCTTGAGGCGGCGGGGGTGAAGGTGCCTAGGTCGGGAGCGGGTGTGGATGCGCAAATCGAGATTTCGCCGATGTTTGCGCTCGATAAGGAGGAGGTTTTGGCTAAGCGTGGCATGATCGGGGATATTTCTGCGAGGTCGGAGGTTTACCTGGGGTAAGGTACTATTGTAGTTTTTAAAGATTGATCTTCTTGAGGGCATAAATCCGCGTTTTCGGGGGGGGGCTAGGGTGGTAAACGGGGTAGTTTTGAGTCCTAAATTTTGAGTTTTGAGCGATAATCAATGAAATGCCCCCCTGATACCCCCCAAAGATTAACTTTTTTAGGGCACTGGTAAATATCCACAATACCCCCCAAAACCGCATTTACATCTCAAAACTCAAACTTAAATACTCAAAACTCCCAACCCCCCTACCCCCAAACCCCAACTTGCGCTACCTGGGGGTTGTATTTTTCGCCAACCCGGATAGAATCAATATATAAGCCATATTGGGTCGGTATCAAGTTAGCTGATTCTAGAACATTAAGAGGCGTCAATGGAATATGCGATAGTGCTTGCAGGAGGCAGCGGCAAACGGCTTTGGCCCCTAAGCAGGGAAACCAGGCCCAAGCAGATGCTCAAACTTCTCGATGGCCAGACACTTCTAAACAGGTGCTTTGACAGGCTTGCCACGATATTCGACCACCGAAACATTCTTATATTGACCAATGCCGGCTACACCGACCTGGTTCGCGAAAACCTCGCAGACCTCCCCTATGATAATGTGCTGGCCGAGCCTGTTGTCAGGGATACAGCCGGTGCAATAGGCCTCGCAGCCAGCGTGCTCTCTAAATACGACCCGGACGCGACTATGGCCGTCGTCACAGCCGATCAGCTTATCAGGCCCACAAAGGTTTTCCAGCAGGCCCTTATAGACGCTATCGAATTCGTAAAGCGAAACCCCGAAGCTCTGCTCACTTTCGGCATCGAGCCGACATATCCTGCCACCCAGCTTGGCTATATCAAAATGGGCCCGGCAGTCGCAGCCGAGGACATCGAAAACAGCGTTTACAAGGTCGAGGCCTTCAAGGAAAAGCCCAGCGAAGTGATAGCCAAAGAATATCTCGAATCAGGCAAGTACGTTTGGAATTCCGGCATTTTTGTCTGGAAAGCCAAAACCATACTTGCAGCCCTATACAAGCTGCTTCCGGAGTGCCAGGAGCCTTTAAAGAAAATACAGGCAGCCTGGGATACACCCGACCAGGAGGAAGTGCTTGAGAACTGGTTCAGAAAGCTGCCCAAAATCAGCATAGATTACGCCGTTATGGAACGGGCGCCCAATGTTTACGCTATAAGGCTCAACTGCAAATGGCTGGATATGGGATCGTTCGCAGCCCTGGCGGATGTAATAGAATCGGATCAGAATAATAATATCGTAGTCGCCGGTGCGAGCCAGTTAATGGATTGCAAGAACAGCATTTTTGTGACAGAAGATAAAGATCATATGATCGCTGCCATAGGGGTTAAGAACATGGTTGTCGCCCATAGCGGAAACGCTACGCTGGTTTGCCCCATAGGCGAAACAGACAAGCTCAAGGATCTATTGGAATTGATCAAGAGCAAGGGCCAAGAGAAATATTTGTAAAGTGCGTTATCTGGCTATCGATTTTGGTTTTAAGCGGACCGGGCTGGCCCTTTGTGACAAGTCGGAACAATTCTCAAGTCCGCTGATGGTGATCGATAAGCCCGGCGATGTCATACCTAAGATCAAGCAAGTCATAAAAAAAGAGGATGTCGAGGCCGTGGTGGTCGGGCTGCCATTCAATATGGATGGCACCGAAGGCCCCCAGGCCAAGGCAACCAGGACCTTTGCCGCATCCCTTGCCAAAGAGATCACGATACCACTTGAGATGTTCGATGAAAGGCTCAGCAGTTTTGAAGCTGAAGAAAAACTCATTCCAGGCGATTTTACACGCAAGCAGACGAAAAAAAGGCTCGATGCCGTCGCCGCTGCGAACATTTTAGCTGCCTTTCTGGAACACAAAAGGGATCAGGGTACCGGCTTACCGACCCAAGGACTTGAATAATGGAAAAAACGTCAAAAGGCATGCGGCTCCATATAGGCATTTTCGGGCGGCGCAATGTGGGGAAATCCTCAATATTGAATGCTCTGGTCGGCCAGGAAGCAGCGATAGTTTCGGATATAGCCGGCACGACCACTGATCCGGTGGAAAAGCCCATGGAACTGCTGCCCCTTGGGCCTGTGCTGTTCGTGGATACCGCCGGGGTCGATGACATCGGCGCACTTGGGGAAAAACGCATTTCTAAAACCAGGAAAGTTTTTGAGCGAACCGATCTTGCGATGGTTGTAACCGAGGCCGGGGCGTGGGGAACTTTCGAGGACGAAATCTTAAAAGCCCTGGAAGAATTAAAAGTACCCGCCATCATCGTCATTAACAAGAATGACATAAGAGCAGCAGATGATATTAAAACAAAGTACGCGACTATTTCGGTAAGCGCAAAGACAGGTGCAGGGATAGACTTGCTTCGGGAACTCCTCATAAAGCAGGCGCCGGAAGAATTCATGGCCAACCCAGCGATACTGGGCGATTTGGTCGGCCCTGGCAAGATAGCGGTGCTGGTTGTGCCCATCGATAAGGAAGCCCCCAAGGGCAGGCTTATCCTGCCGCAGGTGCAGGCGATACGGGACTTGCTCGATTCCGATGCGATAGCGGTAGTCTGCAAGGAGAGGGAACTTCAGGCGACGCTGGAAAAGCTTACCGAAAAACCTGCCCTGGTGGTAACGGATTCGCAGGCATTTTTAAAGGTCGCAGCCGATACCCCTGACGATATTCCCATGACGAGCTTTTCGATATTATTCGCAAGATTTAAAGCAGATTTGGCGGAAATGGCCGCCGGTGCCAGGGCCATAGATACTCTCAAGGACGGCGACTGCGTGCTGATTGCCGAAAGTTGTACCCATCACCCGATAACTGACGATATCGGTACAGTAAAAATACCGCGCTGGCTGGGGCAGTATGTGGGAGGGCAACTGAAATTCGAATGGACCAGGGGTCACGACCTGCCCGAAGATTTGAGCAAATATAAAATGATAGTTCACTGCGGAGCCTGCATGTGGAACAGGCGTGAAATGCTTTCAAGGATAATGCTGGCAAAGAAGGCGGGCGTGCCGATCTCAAACTACGGGCTGGTAATAGCCTATTCCCTGGGAATATTTGAGAGAGCACTTAAACCATTTGGATTGATTATTGATTAGTGGAGAATTGTTGCGGGTTGTGTTTGAAAAAGCAAAAGTCAAAGGGCAAAAGGCAAAGGTGTAGAATCGCTGAAGCGATGCTGATAAATGGAAAAATACATTAACGAGATTAAAATTGGGGCTGATTGAAGACTTATTTGAAGAATGGCTGTTCCGTGTTGTGCGAAAGGCGGAGAAGTTTTTTAAACGTTGTGCCAATTATTTTACGGATAAAAAAAATAAAGCCTAGCGGAATGACGTACTGTGCGCAAATATGGAAGCAGCCGTGAGCCACGCACTCACGGCCGCAACCCGCTTGGTTAAGGAGTTCCCGTAGAATATTTACGCCAACTCTACCCTTTATCGGCAGCGGGAGCCGACCCAGTATTCATAGTCGAAGAAGCTTTGTGAGCCAGTTCTTTGCCTGTCGAGAACGCTTTGCGGATCTTCTCGCCCACGGAGAGGGCGAACTGGTCAGACTTCGTAAAGCTCTGAGGAAAGCTTAAGGGCTCTGTTACAGCTTGTGAGGTTACTTTTGGATCGGCGGGAGCCAGGGCGTATATGGCCGTGGCAAACCCGGCGAAGTAAACGACTAACACAAGCAGGACTTTTCCTCTGAAACCCATTAAGCTTTCCCCCCAGTAAAAGTGCCGAACACATCTTTCGGCCAGGCGATATTAACTTGTCATCACATCCCCTCTGCATAAACAATAAAAAACAAGTACCGGGATGGCAAATCCATGCAAAAAAATCTTTAAAGGCAGATCGCGGGATTAATTGGACAGTTGGTTATTTGCTTCAAATGGGGTGGTTTTATGCTATGATTATTGGGCTATGGCTATAAGAGTTAAAAAGAGCGGTTTCAGGGAAAAGGTGCTTGCGGGCATTAAAGGCAGGGCCAGCGGCAGCAGTCTGGGTTTTAGGCTGATGCCGATGATAGATGTGCTTTTTCTGCTGCTGATCTTTTTCCTGCTGACGACAAAATTTCATGCCCAGGAAGCTGCTTTGCCGTTTCGGCTCCCTGCGGCAAGCGGTGATGTTATGCCGGGAAAGGTTTTGCCGCTGGAGATAAACTTGAGTCAGAGCACCGGAAAGTGCGTGGTTGAGATTCATAAGGATCAGGAGGATAGTACAGCGATATATCTGGGCGAGGAGGAAGTTGAGGAGAATTTGGCCCTCTTTGCAAATGAGATGGCTGGGGCAATAAAGGTGGATGGGCGAACGGCGGCAGATCCGGTGGAACTCGTTTGCGGCAAAGAGGTTATGTGGCAGTATGTGGCTAAGGTTTACAACGTTCTTTATGGGATGGGAATAAGCGATATTACGTTCAGGATTGTGGAATAATTAAAATGCTGAAATTGTTTGCGTTTTTTTTGTTGGTAATTGGTATTGCGGCGGGG
>MHYB01000021.1:1068-6640 GCA_001824635.1 Planctomycetes bacterium GWF2_50_10 | reverse complement strand
TTATCGTGGCGGAAACGAACCGTTTCCTGGGGCAACGCAGAGTGAAATGAACCTGAAGACGGCGGTTAACTGATTTTTTTCAGGATAAATGTTTAATTTTTATAACTAGTCGCTCGTACTCAATGCAATATCGTCTCTCCAATGCGCTGAAATATATTCTATCTGGGTTTTTAATCGCTCTGACTTGTTTGGAATTAAATATCCTTTAAGCCTAATAATATTCGCTAATTCTTTGATGATTTTGCATTGATATTCCGTATAACACCTTTGATGCTCATCAAATATTGGTTTTGGAATATATCCTTTTTTTTCATAGTGACGAATTGACGATTCAGAAACGCCTGTTATTTTAGACACTTCTCCTAGCCTAAGGATTTTTAATTCGATTGTTCCTTTTTCTCCTTGAATTGTTCTTTTTTTTGAATCGAGTGTTTTTCGATTTTGATATTTGGTTGCATTTGCAATCATCCTTTCCCGGAACTCTTCATCATTCATGTACCTATATTTTCTTTGGAGGTTTAGATTTTCCTTGTTTGTTTCATACCACTTTTTGAATGCAATTTTCTTTGCTTCTTTGCCTGCATCATGATCCCTCATTTGAATACCCTCTGCTCAAGAAGATTGTTGATAAGATGCCTTTGAAATCAAGAGTGTCTTCCAACTAAAGCGAAAAGACAAAATGTCGCTGTATCTGCACGTGCTATTTGAAGACCATGATTGCCGGGGCTTAGATTAGTCCGCCGCTCAAATGCTTTCAGCCATGCATTCTTTATTAACGCATCATTTCCGTTTACATCAACCAGCCGTTTCTGGACCAAAACTATCTGGGCAAAAAAATGCTCTGCATTCGCTATTCCTGAACCATAACGATTCCACAACTCCACCTTTGAAGAGTTCTTTACTGATGTTGGTGGATTTAGCCATACATCTTTTGTTTTCACTGGGTCAAGAGCGTAAAGAGCCGCTGTGTCATTGCCCAGATCAGATGCATTACTCTTCAACCGCTCTTGGCTGCGGCCAATATGTTTTAACTCGAACCAGATAATCTGTTTCGGTTTCTCCAAAACCGGTTGGGCAAAGACCAAGTCAATCCATTTCACCTCAAATGCAGAGGTTTTGCGAGGCTGAGCGGTATAGTAGGGCTGTTCTCCTTCTCCAAGATGCCGCCATGAACCAGCTTCTCCAAGTTCTACCGCTCGATAAAGTTCCGGCTGCATCCAGTGTTCAAGCATCCGCCATCTTGCCAGCGAATCAATGTCTCTTTTTGCAAGTATGTCTTTTGCCCATTTTGCAAGGCTATGTGATGATACAAATGGATTATTCATAAAACAGTACCTCTAATGTTTTTCTACAATGGTTTTAAACCACAACAACAGATCAAGCATGGCAAACGTCAGTGTCTGGACGGTGTATCTTGTCGGCGGGTATTTAGAACGTGAACTAAGTACATGGCTTCCGTAATCACTGGCGATGGAATAAATTGTATCTCCAAACTTATCTATGATTCCGTAACGGTCTATAAATCTATTTTTCCTCAAGTGCTCCATTATATCTCTACAATTGGGACCATTTTTTTCAATGCAACCTACTGGAACAACGCCCGGATTTTTATTGCTAATTGCCAAGTATATAGCCTCTTGCAAACGACGCAATCTAGCAAGATTGTCAGCAATTACGGTTGGCTCATAGTTGTCCAGCTTCTCAAGACACAGCACAAGTGCCTGTTCATCGTTCGGCCCAAGATGCCCGTCATCAAAAATTGAAAATATATCGGGAAATCTTTTTGCGAACTTCAGCCTCGGAAGGTTTTCACTCTGCTTTACAAGATAGGCAAGCATCTCTTCAATCTGCTCCGCGCTCTTGTGGTAAACATTCGTATTCCCGGCAAATATTGGTTTAAGACTCTCGGATCTCGTTGGTTCTCCGGTAAGGATCACTTTGGGCAGAGCAGGTGCGCGTCGGTTAAACTCTTCCATGGCCTTTGAAAGAAAGTTTGGATCGGGGATTTCTTGCTTGCGGTCTTTCAAGCAAATCACATCCAGGATAACGCCGGCAAAATATTTCTCGCCCCGTTCTTGTTGCTTCAGCAAGCCATCTTCAAGGTTCGTCGCATGTTCAAGCCTTATTCTGAAAGGATTGGCGTCCAACTGCAACCCTGCGACAAATGAAGGATCGTCATCAATAATCAGCACATTCAGCGGTTTGACTGGCTTATTCTTGCTCATTTATTTCCCTCCAGGTGTGGCAAAGTAATTTTAAAATTTACCAGGTACTCCTTGTCATCTCGGATAATCTCCAGGATTCCACGATGAGCCTGAATTACCTTGTAGATATAGGCGCCACCAAGACCGTCGCCAGGACTGTTTTTCCCTCTGTTACCAAAACCGATGTATTTTTCAACCGTAAGCTCATCTGGCAGTGGGTTACCGTTGTTTTTGATTTCAACGATCAGATTCGGATCATTCTTTCGTTTCGTAACTACGATGGCAATTTTGCACTCTGTTCGACTACTCGCTTTCTCGAAGCCGTGTACTTCGGCATTGCGGACAAAATTGTCAATCATCTCTGCAAAAGAGGTCGCATGCATTTCATACTGAATGTCTTGATCGCAATCAATGTCCAGAGTGATGTTGTCGTTTGCATACTTTTTCTTTGTTGCTTCCAGAAAGTCAGACAGATTTACGGAGCTGAATTCTTCCATGGGGATCTCTTCAGTAATTACTTTGCGTGTATCTTTGATGAGCTTGTGCATTTGCGAGATTTCGCTACGGGCTTTGTCAATTGCCTCACCGACAGGTTCAAGCGTTTGCCCTTCATAAAATTGTTCCTGAAGAGGTTCATGCAAAAGCTCACGCGATTCAATGAAACGGGTGAGGTGTTTCAGCACAGAGTCAACGGTGGAAAGCTTGGGGGACAGATCGTGTGCAATATGTCGAACAACATGAAATTCCGCATTTGCTGTTATTCTGTCGAAGTCGTAGATGTATTTTTTAGGAAGCAGGCAATAATCATTAAGCCTGATTTCTTGATTGCTGACGATACACGCCCCTTCGTCATGCGTAATATTGATGTCTTCGCAAGAAAACTGCTTAAGGCACGAATCAACATTTTCGAGTTTTCTAAAATATGCACCAAAATAAAACAGTACCCTGCCGTGATGCTCTTCTGGTCTATTCTTGTCAATCAGCATATACGTACAATTATTTGTCTGGATAACGGCTTCAATTACATTGTGATCCAAAAAATAAGTCAGTAATTTGTCTGAATCGCGATTCAAAGCTGTTTCCGCATTGTGGTCAAATCGTATAAGCATTCTGCCGTTGTCGTTTAATAAGTTGTATAGAAATGCCACATAATAGAGATTATTGAGGTAACTCGCTTTTTCGATGATAACATTACCAACGGCGATAGGTCCAATATCAGGAATTGTGTCGTTGCTGACTTCTGGCAACACAATTACGTCAAAGCGAGAAGAAGCTTTGCCTGAAATTGTAGCGAGATCATTTGCTCCTGAAAGCAGTTTCTCTTTGTATCCAAAAAGAAGCACCTCGATTGTGTGAATAGCCCATAGTACTGGATCAGCTTGAACTGTTGTGACGTTGTTCAAATGCTTTTTGATGAGCTTCTCATGACCATTCTTGGGCCATCCGAGTTGTTCAAAAATATTGATTAAATAGGTGTTATAAAGTATCGGGGTGCAAAGTTGCTTTTCATCTGAACGGATGTTTAGTAGGGGTGCTAGATGATAAAGATGTAGGTAGAAATCCGGATAAACACAGTCCGTTGTTGCATCAACGAGAATATCTCTAATTAGGTCGCCCTCGACATACAGACCGCATTCCTGATTAGTAAATCCTCTATCGCTCCAATCAAGCTCAAGTAGCTCTTTTGCGATGTTTTTTTGAAATTCAGAAGGTAGGTTTTCAGCACCGGCCATAAAAAATGGTTCAAGTATTGAAACCGTACTTTTCAGAACTTCGTTGGCTTCGCAAATAATTTTGTAGTGATTGAAAATATCTACAAAGAAATTATCACCTTCGTTGTATGACAAATTGTCAGGCGATGCTTTTTTCGGAATATGAAGTACGTTGTTAGCAGCAATTCCATTTATTCTAAAATATGCAAAGGTGACTAAGCTAACTACAAACCCGTCAAAGTTCTGATCAAGCTCACTATGAATATCGATAATTACTGAAAACTGTCTAAAGTGGTTGCTCATAAAATCATTGCTATAAAGAAATGAATTTTCTGGCTTCATGATAAAATCAATTTTATTTTCGTGGCTCATGTCGTTCACCTTTTGCCCATAAGTTCTTCTGCTTTGTGTCTATACCGATCTATTTAGCAACCGTTGTGCCAAATTACACCAAAGTACATTTTATTTGTTTTGATACAGTATAATATATTGTTTTTGTAGGCATTTAAAATATATGGCACATAAGGGTTGTCTCGTATCTTACTGTAACACTGATGTTCTTATTGCTTGTATGATAATATAGTTTATTGTCATATAAATTTATTTATTATGTCAAATTACCACACACCGTTCTTTTGCTAATCCAGCCCATACTTCTTCAGCCAGTTATCAAGCGTCTGGTAGTTTGGAAGCCCCAGAAGCTTTGCGGCTTTGGTCTTGTTTCCACCAGCCTGCTTTATGCCTTGTTCCAGATATTTCTTCGAAACTCCGGCCAAAATATCCGGCAGACTGAAACCTTCCGCCAGCAGTGCGGTATCTTCACCCGATACCGTCTTCATCATCCGCGCAGGCAGAATTGCCTCTTGCATTTCGTCGGTTGAAATGGTGGTACCTTCGCACCAAGCAGCGACCCGGTGCAGGGTGTTGAGCAGTTCGCGCACATTGCCCGGCCATCTATGAGCCAGCAACAAAGCGCGGGCACCTGGAGACAGTTCAAGTGGCTTTGCACTACCGGCTTCAAGTTCTGCGTTAACCTGCACCAGCAGCCTGTCAATCAAGAGCCCCACATCACCCTGCCGTTCCCTTAGCGGCGGTAAACGCAACGTAGCAACAGCCAGACGGTAGAAGAGGTCTTCCCGAAATCTGTCATTAGCAACTTCATCTATCAGATTACGATTGGTAGCGGCAATGATGCGGGTCTTGAACGCTAGCGCTTTTGAGGCTCCCACCGGCGTTATTTCTCCCTGCTGCAAAGCCCGCAGCAGCCGTGCCTGTATGGCAAGCGGGAGTTCGCCAATTTCATCGAGAAATAGTGTGCCGCCATCGGCCTCAAGAAAATGTCCTTTACGGTCAGTCGCCGCGCCGGTAAATGATCCCTTTTTGTGGCCAAAGAACTCAGATTCCATGAGGTTTTCCGGGATAGCGCCACAGTTGACGGCAACAAAGGGGCCAGAGGGTGCAAGGCCGCCAAAATGTATGGCGCGTGCCAGCAATTCCTTGCCGGTGCCGGACTCGCCTTCAATCAACACTGGCAGATTGCGGGGCGCGACTCGCCGAGCACGTTTCACCACTCTCTTCATAGAGTCGCTTTGGTGGATGATCATTTCAAAAGCAGGCTCGTTGGGAGGTAATGCGGCAAAGCGCTCTTGAACCAGC
>MHYB01000021.1:0-966 GCA_001824635.1 Planctomycetes bacterium GWF2_50_10 | reverse complement strand
AGCACCCGGACGCCTTCCCCGAGCTCTATACCTCCATGATCAAGGCCGGTGAGCTGGGCGGCATCCTGGACACCATCCTGGAGCGCCTGACCGCCTACCTGGAGTCCAACGAGGCCCTCAAGGCCAAGGTCAAGTCGGCGATGATGTACCCCATCATCATCCTGATCATCTGCTTCGTCATCACGATGTTCCTGCTGACCTTCGTGATCCCGCGCTTCGCCACCATCTTCCAGAGCTTCGGCGCCGAACTGCCCTGGCTGACCCAGACTTTGCTCGACATCTCCACCTTCGTCAAGAAGCCGCTGAACTTCATCCTCATCATGGCCGCGCCCTTCGCGGGCTGGAAGGTCTTCCAGCGCGTCTACAAGACGCCCGGCGGGCAGAAGTACTTCGACGGCAAGCTGCTGACCCTGCCGCTCTTCGGGATCATCCTCCTGAAGGTGGCTGTGGCGCGCTTCACCCGGACCCTGGGCACCCTCATCAAGTCCGGCGTGCCCATCCTGCAGGCCCTGGAGACCGTGGCCTCCACCGCGGGCAACGTGGTCATCGCCGACGCGGTCCTGGCCGCGCGCGAGAACATCCGCGAGGGCGGACACCTCAGCGACCCGCTCAAGAAGTCCGGCGTCTTCCCCAACATGGTCACGGCCATGATCTCCGTGGGCGAGGAGACCGGCTCGCTCGACGCCATGCTCGCCAAGATCGCGGACTTCTACGACCAGGAGGTCGACACCGCGGTCAAGGGCCTGACCTCGCTCATCGAGCCCATCGTCATCGTGATCATGGGCAGCATCGTGGGCACCATCGTGGCCGCCATGTTCCTCCCCATGTTCGGCATGGGCGAGCTGGCCGGCAACATGGAAGGCAAGTAGTCCCCCGCCGAAATCCGGGACACAATACCTATTTCTTCCTGAAATGAGTATTGTGTCCCGGATTTAGGAACCCAGCAGTTCTTTGCCGCGCAACAGG
>MHYB01000020.1:6927-11061 GCA_001824635.1 Planctomycetes bacterium GWF2_50_10 | reverse complement strand
AATGGTCAGGAATACCGGCCTGGCCTTCATCCAGTCGACCTTCGGTACGCCGATGATCTTCATCATGCTAAGTTTGTCGCGAAGTATTTTTCTATCGAGCAGTATTTCAAAACATACCCTCGTCACAAAAACCGCGGTGAACATGCTTGATGCAAGACCGAGTATAAGGGTTATTGCAAATCCCTTGAGTTCCTCGCTTGCGACAAGATACAGTACTACAGCCGAGAGGATTGTTGTTAAGTTAGAGTCAAAGATCGTGGTAAATGCCCGGTCGTAACCATTTTTGATGGCAACACGCAGCGACGATCCCTTTTCCTGCTCTTCGCGAATGCGCTCATGGATCAGCACGTTCGCGTCGACAGCCATGCCGATCGTAAGAATGATACCGGCAATACCGGGCAGGGTGAATGTCGCTCGGCTAAGGGCCATTATGGCCAAAACGAACAGCAGGTTCATAACAAGAGCTATATCGGCTATGAATCCTGAGCGTGAATAATAAACTATCATAAACAGCAGCACTGCTCCAAGGCCGATTATGCCTGCCTTGATGCCCGCGTCGCGGTTCTCGGCTCCGATGGACGGGCCGATGCTCTTGATCGAAAGCGGCGGCTCTATAAGCCTTGCGGGAAGTGAACCGGCATTGAGTTTGTTCACCATGTCCTCGATCTGGACATTAGTGAAAGAGCCTTCAATAATACCGTTTGTGCGGATAGCGGAATTAATATTCGGGGCTGAAAGAGCCGCGTTATCGAGCAGTATCGCAAGAGGCCTGCCGATGTTGGACTTTGTGAGATTATAGAATAAATTGCCTCCGACTTCGTCAAAAGTAAAGCCGATAGCCATGCGTCCCATATCGTCTGATGTCGGCCGAGACCCTGTAAGTCTCCATGGCTTGGTAGTGGAGTGGAGCATTGTCTCGGATGGCTTGTTGGATGCCAGCACATAATTTTTGTTCGCGAATTCGCCCATGATCGATTGGCTGTTATTCCATTCGTCCATGTTCTCGATGGCTACCCAGACGTATTTATCGTCTGATGCCTGCTTTGGTCCCTTGTTCTTGAGTGCTTCCTGGTAGATCTGGATTTCATCCTGGCTGATCTTGCCGTCCCCAACTTTGGGCAGGATGCGGAAACCAAGCACGCCGGAACCTTTAAGCATACGCCTGAGGTCTTCGGGGTCGTCAAGCCTGCCGCGAAGCTGCCTGTAGTTATCGAAGGCGGCTGTAAGCTGATCGATCTTTTCCGCCTTGTCAGCAAAGCTGGTTTTCATTTCGCCCAAAGCTTCTGTACGCTTCTGGGAATTTGCAGGCATTTCAAGGACAGCCAGAAGCTGATCTATATTGATATTGATCTGGTCGAGCTTATTGATTGCCGCGGTGAATTTTGCGTTTGCTCCCTGCTGTGGGTCTGTAAGACCGTTGACCACCTTGGCCCATTGGCTGTATGTCTGGTAATAGTCGTTGACGAGCTTGGCGTTATCTTTTTTATCGCCGACGAGTTCGTCGATCTTCTTTGCGAGATCACCCGCAGAAAGTTTTTGCCATTCGTTGAAGCTGCGGTCTATCGTAGAAGCTATAACGCCGGCCGTCTCAAGCTGCTTCTTCATATCGGAAAGTTTACTTGATAATTCGTTCCGCTGCGCGGCAAGTGCTTTTCTTTGATCATAAGCACTGGCCAGTGAATTAAGTATTTCAAGCCGGTCCTTGGAACCGCCCGCGTATTTTTCAAAATCCGCGGACCGTGCCTGGGCAGGTTTATCCAGTGACCGCATGATAGCAGTTAAATTAACATTGTTGGCCTGTACGGCTTCAAGTGCTGCCTCGTATTCGGCTCGCTTCTCCCGTGCTTCCTTGCTGGCGAGCGGAACCTGTATTTCAAGCCTGTTATTGCCTAGGCTTCGCCAAATCAAGTTCTTTGTGTTTGTTGGGTCGATACGCTTTCTCAAGACCTCGATTGTTCGCTCGGCTAGGCCTCTCTGTTCCTCAGGCTTCAAGCCCTGAGTATCGAGTTCATATATGAAGCTTGTTCCGCCTGCCAGATCAAGGCCGGGGATCAAGGTCTTTGAAGGCGGGTAAAGTTCCACAAAAGCAACTAAAACCAGGGCAACAATAAGAACTAACTTCCAGAGCAGATTCCTATCCATACAGATTCCTTAAATCGGACGTATTTAAATACAGTCTTGGTTTTTATTCCTGTTTCTTGTCGTCGGTGAGCACTCTGCTTATCGCTTCGGGAGCCACTCGTATCTTTGTATTATTCGACTCGTCTATCTTGAGTGTTACCTCGTCATCTCTTACATCGATAACCGTGCCGAATATTCCGCCGATCGTGCGCACTCTGTCATTTTTCTTCAGCGACGAAATCAGTTTCGCCTGCTGTGCGCGTTGTTTCTTGGGGCCTCTAAAGAGCATGAAGTACATCAGCACAAACAGAACCGCGAACATGATAAACGTGAACATTGGGTTGCTCTTTTCCGGCTGTTTGGTAACGGGTACCGCGGTGTTGCCGTCGGCGGCTGTTATCGCTGTGTTTTGCTGCTCAGCCGGTTCGCTCTTGATAGTAGGGGGGGTGTTTGGTGATACCTCGGCCAACATCCATGCACTGTTCATTTCAAGTCCCTTCTGTATAAACATTTAAGGTTATCATTATGTCAAAAGTAAAGCACATAACTATACAGCAAACACGCCGCTAGTTAAATCCTTTTTTTGAAGATTACTGTTCATTTTCGACTTTGAGTGCCTGATTATACCCACTTTGGAGGTATCGTTCGATTTCGGCCCTTGCCCACGGCCCAAAATCGCCCTGTTCGATGTGCAAACGTGCCGAAGCAAGCAGGCTATGGTAATAATGAATATTGTGAATCGACAATAATATAGGCCCTAGCATCTCGCCCACAATGCAAAAATGCCGCACAGCCGCACGGGTGTAATTTCGGCAGCAATAGCAGGTGCAGCCCTGTTCCACCGGGCCGGTGTCTTCAATATATTTGCTGTTGCGAAGCCGCATGGGGCCGTTAAAGGTAAACGCGTATCCATTTCTGCCGTTTCGCGTCGGCAGCACGCAATCGAACATGTCGATACCGCACAGGATAGCAGCCAGAATATCCTGCGGCATGCCCACTCCCATAAGGTACCGAGGTTTTTCGGCCGGCAGAAGGGGGGCAGTGTGGCGGATCGTGTTTACCATGTGCTCATGTCCCTCCCCCACGCTTAGGCCGCCAATCGCGTAGCCGGGAAAATCCATGCCCACCAGTTCGCGCGAGCAGAATGTACGAAGATCCATATCGACCCCGCCCTGAACTATCGCGAAAAGCAATTGATCTGCCCGGGAATGTGATTCTTTACATATTCCCGCCCACCGTATTGTCCGCTCTACAGCCCGCTCAAGCCTGAGTTGTTCGCACGGGTAGGGGGTACATTCATCAAAGGCCATGATTATGTCCGCCCCAAGCTGATTCTGCACCTTGGTGGCAACTTTCGCGTCTAGATATATCTTTGCTCCGTCGAGATGGCTCTGAAACTCAACCCCGTCGTCGCCGATACGATTAAGACTGCTAAGCGAAAATACCTGATACCCGCCGCTATCGGTCAGTATTGGCCCGTTCCAGGCCATAAGTTTATGCAAACCGCCCAGCCGTTCCACAATATCCGCCCCAGGCCTTAGCAGCATGTGGTAGGTGTTTGCAAGTATAATGCTCGACCCCGATTCGCACAGGTGCTGGGGCAAAATACCTTTTACCGCTCCCCTGGTGCCGACGGGCATGAAAACCGGGGTTTGGATTGGGCCGTGAGCGGTTTGGAGTTCACCTCTTCGGGCCTGGGAATCCTTGTCGCATGCTTTTAAAGAAAATGCCATAGTTAAGGTTCTCAAACTGACCAATTTGACGACAAAACTAACGTAACACTTTGCAAAATCAAAATGGTTTCACGACGAAGTCGGGATTCCTCACTTTTGCCTTTTGCCCTTTGTCTTTTGCCCTCTCAAACTGACCACCGGTCAGTTTGAGTAATTTGTTCAATAAAGCTTTTTCGGAAATGATCCTGGGTAATAAAAATCGAGTATTTGCCGATACGTCTTACCCTCTCTCGCCATCGCCAGGGCACCGTATTGGCACAAGCCTACTCCGTGACCAAAT
>MHYB01000020.1:3274-6822 GCA_001824635.1 Planctomycetes bacterium GWF2_50_10 | reverse complement strand
CTTTACCGCCGGCGCCTATGAGTCTCACGCGGATCATTCGTGTACACTGGCCCAGTTCAGACCGTTCGGCGATCATTATCGCGACAATATCTCCTAATCCCGCAAGCGATGGATATTTGGCTACAAGTTGAGCCTGTACGAATTTCTTGTCAAATTGCACCGTCGGCCAGAAGTACATATCCTTTTTTGCCGTTTTCACGCAATACGGACATGCACCGCCCGCCAGCCCTTGCCAGCCGTTTCCAAAAACCTTTTTCGCCGATTCTGTCTTGCCGCCGCAAAGAGCGCTGAAATACGCCGGCATCAATGCAGTATCGCCATCATCGTTCCGCGAGTAAAGCACTACGCCGGTTGTATCGTTCACCGCCTGCCATACCCGCGGCGATTCCGCTTCAAGCCCGTGATAAACCTGGCTCGCTTGCGTTTTACTCACGTCATAATGGCGGTATCGCCCGCTTGTCTGTTTTACATACAGGCAATATGTCCTGCTCGCTATCGCCTGTGCCTTAAGAGCCTGCCCTTCCCAGTAACTAGGCATCTCCGCGCCTACCACGCCGGCAAGGTAAGTTTCCATCGGCACGCGATTAACAACATCGATCGTGCCGTCAGCATTGACGATTATCTGCGCCTCGCCCCGGTAGCCCTTATCATTCAGATAGAATACGAACGGCTGGTCCGCCGCGATAGTTATCTTCGATCCCTTTACAGGCATATTGCCGATAAGCAGCAACCCCGCCTTCGCCGAAATAATTACAGGCTCATAGCTTTTGGAATATTTGCCTATAAGCGTATTGGTATCTGAATTGAGAATGGAATAGGAGCTTTCCGGCCGTACCGAACAGTTCTTGACGTTATTTGCCAGCAGCACCCGAACCCAGTAGTCTTCCGTTTTTTCCTCAACGCCGACCGGGGGCGCTATGACGGTCTTTTCCCGGCAGCCGCTTATTAACAACACCGCGCAAATCAGTGCCGCAACCCCTGCCGTCAGACCCCTTGATCCCATTTCTATGCGGCCATTGAGCATTCTTTGCCCTTTTCTCTTATAGCAACACGGGCCCTTTGGATGGGCCCGCTTGTATCATCTTGCTTTTAAACAATTCCGCACGGACTAGTCAACTTTTTTAAGTGACAGCCCCACGTTGGTCAGTCTCTGCTTGATCTCATTAAGACTTGTTACGCCGAAATTTTTGCAGCCCAGCAGTTCAGCTTCGCTATGGCTCACCAGTTCGCTGATGGTGTGAATACTAAGCTTCTGGAGGCACTTTTTTGCCCTGACGCTCATTTCAAATTCAGCAACAGTTTTATTTAAAACATTATCGTGTGCAGGATCCTGTGCCGGCTTTTGCTGGAGAAGAGACTTGTCTTCCAGTGCCATTCCGAGTCTCAAATTCTTTGAATTGAGAATGCCCTTTATCTCCGCCAGACTTGTCTCGCCGAAATTCTTATAAGAAAGCAGCTCGGCTTCTGTGGTCTTTAGCAGGTCGCCTATCGTGCGGATGTTCATCTTGCGAAGACAGTTTCGGCTCCTTACAGAAAGCTCGAAATCACTGATCGGTATTTCCAATATCTGGTTACGCTTATCAAGCTTGTGTGCGCGTTCCTCGTCAAAGTACATTGTCTTGGAACTGTCGATATCCTTTTCGTAGAGCAGTGCTCTGGCGTGATTGGGATGGGCGTCAAGCACTCTTTCAACGCATCTGGCGGCTTTTTCGTACTCGCCGTGGTCTTCGTATAGAACAGCCAGGTTCAGCAGTGCGCTTACATACATCGGGCTTTGCTGCACAACTTGCCTGTAATAATCTACTGCCGCTTCTTCATCGCCCCTCAGGTCGCATGCGTAGGCAAGGTGAAAAAGAGCTTTATGATGGCTTGGATCGATCTCAATGGCATCTTGGAAATTATCCATCGAAGCTTCATAGTTGCCCGTAGCCTCATGCAGACGCGCAGCCTGGTAATGATATTCAGCGCTGACTTTTTCAAAATTGCTCAGGCCCTTGAGTTCTTTTGCGGCCTGGTCGAATTTACCCCCGTGGCGAAGCGTCGCGACACGTTCAAGTGCTATCTTCTGTATATCGCCTTGCTGGCTTTTTGCTTTATCAAGACTGGCCAGCGCTTCATCAAACCTGCCGGCGCGTCTTAGAGCGTAGGCAAGGAAAAAAGACTTCTGCTGGCAATCTTTGGCTTTTTCGAGTTTTTCGATCGCTTGTTCGTTCTTGCCGATAATGAAATATCCGATACCCGAAGCGACGTTATCGCTTTTGGCAAGCTGGTTCTCCAGTGTTTTCCTGAAATCTAGCCGTATCCGTTCGCTTGAATTTACATAATGTGAAAGTTTTTCTATTTCGTTTACGCTCGGCAACGTGGCGCCGAAAAGATCAATTCCCGCTTGTGCGACTGCCATCTTTATTTGCTCCAATAAATTTCTCGTAAAAGGCTTTTGGCTAATTGAAAGAAGGCATTATAGGCAAAACTATCGGCTTTGCAATACGATTTTAGGGGTATTGGCGACTCGCTTGTCCTACAACTGCAAGCAACTGCTCAGGGTCGTCGATTATGGCCTTGGCACGGTATTTTTCAAGCTCCTCACGAGGTCTAAACCCCCATGCAGCCCCCACGCCGAATGCGCCGACCGCATCCGCCACCTGCATATCCACTCCGCTGTCGCCCACGAGTATAGTCTCGCCGGGTTTTACGTCCAGTTGCTTGAGTAACTCCAGCATACCGGCTGGATCGGGCTTAACGTTTGAAGCGAGCGTAGCCCCCTTAACAAAGTCAAAGGTATCCTTTTCAAAGAAATAGTCCACCAGGCTCAGTGCAAAGGACTCAAGCTTATTGGTAAGCACCGCCAATTTAATACCGTCCGACTTGAGTTGTTTGACTACTTGAGCGATACCTTTATATGTAGCGGTATTATTTGTGGCATTCCTTTTATAAATTTCGCGCATTCTCGCAAGTACCGGCTCGTAAACCGCTGCATTTTCAGACCCAGCTGCTCGTTTTGCAAGGGTCGTCACCCCATCGCCGATCATAAGCTTATATTTTTCAATTGGATGGATTGGAAGTCCGTTCTCCACAAGTGCGGCGTTCATGCTCTGGGCCAGGTCTTCGAGCGAATTTATCAGCGTCCCATCTAGGTCGAATACTACTGCTTTGATCATCATATACCTTCTCTGTGCAAATAACTAATCCCTTTAAATTACACCCCGCAGCCATTTTTTGCAACAGTTGGCAAAATTAGTGCAGACCCGCCCGACATTGTCGTATAATTATTAGAAGCAATTTAGCAAGGGGGTGCCAAATGAAAAAAATAATCATAATGGTTCTGCTGGGGCTTTTCGCAGGAACTATATTAGGCGGCTGCAAAGCCGATGCGCCTACGCCAACCGAGTGCAACAGGCTCGATGTGTACTATGATTAGTGCGCATGCATCTTTTTTTGGTATTTTGTTTTTGATTTGTATTCGAATTTGTTTCGGATTTCGAACTTAGTGCTTCGGATTTTCTTAAACGAAGGGGGTCCTATGCTTAGAAGCGCAAAGCACTTATATG
>MHYB01000020.1:0-3232 GCA_001824635.1 Planctomycetes bacterium GWF2_50_10 | reverse complement strand
ATGAATTTCTCTTTGATGACCAGAACTGGCACATACGTTACCTTGTCGTAGAGACGGGAAGCTGGCTCTTTGGCCGCAAAGTACTGCTTACGCCCCAGTTGCTGGGCTATCCTAATAATTCAACAGAGCTTTTCAACGTCAACATCACACGAGAACAGGTAAAGAACAGTCCCGATATCGATACCGACAAGCCTGTTTACCGCCAGCATGAAGAAATGCTTTACGGCTATTACGGCTGGGACCCTTACTGGCCCATGTCGCCAGTAACTTTTACGCCCGGCGGAGGTGTTTACCCTATTCCGCTGGAAGTGCAGCAGCAAAATGAGCCATCTGCCGCCGGCGCCGCGGTTAAGAAATATGATCAGCACCTGCGATCGACAAGGCTTCTGGCTGGCTGCGAAGTCCGTGCCACCGATGACCAGGCTGGCTATGTCAGTGATTGCATAATTGACGATAAAGCCTGGGTTTTGCGGTATTTTGTAGTAGCCGCGCACAGGCTTTTTGACGGCCGCAAAACCCTTATCGCCCCCGATTGGCTCCGCCGCGCAAGTTGGGATGAAGAAATATTTTACGCCGATCTTGCCGCCGAGGATATCAAACAAAGCCCCGAATATGATCCTGATCTTGCCGTTTCACGCGAGTTTGAGGACCGGCTCTGCGATTTTCATTCAAGACCGAAATACTGGGAGAGCTTTTCGCACTGAAAGGGGACTACAATGGGTATGACAGGCCTGCGTTCGTTCGATCAATCATTAGTCACGACAAAGCAATGGCTCAAAGACCTCATGGCTGAACTTAGCACAGATGATGAAGAACTTGCATATCATGCGATTCGTGCGGTTCTCCATGCTTTGCGGGACAGGATGCGAATAGATGACGCCGTAGAGTTCGGCGCACAGCTGCCGATGTTGCTGCGAGGGGTGTATTACGAGGGATGGGACCCATCCGACAAGCCGGAAAAGATTCGCAGCCTTGATCTTTTCTACGAAAAAGTGGAAAAACAACTCCGGCCGCGGGATGTGAATCCCCAGCGGGCGTGCATTGCGGTCTTTAGAGTGCTCGAAAATCACATGAGCCCGGGGTCTATCAATGACTTAAAAAGCACATTGCCGCATGTTTTGAAGGATATTTGGCCGGCAGATTAACATCGCCACAAGATGCTTTGCTTAAAAATGTAAGCACTTGTTACCATTTAACGAATGTTCCCAGTCTTGTGGCACAGTCTAGCGAAGCTAGGCTGTGTTACTGTCAAATGCTCCAAACAGCTCTTGTTTTGGCCATTTGAGTTTAGAATTTTAAATTTGTTTCGGATTTCCCAATTCGTGCTCTGTAGAAAACCTTTCGTCTTCAGCCCTGAAAGGGCGCAATTTGATAGCCCAGGGTGGAGCGAAGCGCAGCCCTGGGTCAAAATCCATCGAGAGGCTAGCCCTGAAAGGGCGAGATAAAATGTTTTCTACAGAGCACCAATTCGGGCTTCGGATTTTGAGACAATGCCAAGACCTGTATCACATGGCGCTGTAATATTTAGATGAAAGCGGATGGATAAATTGCAAGTTGCCGTTTTTGGGTCTGCCAGGACGGTTTTTAATTGAATTAAACCAGGTTCGCAAGTATATTCATGCTCACATTTGGAGGAGTTTGGCGTGGATGTAAATCTTGTCCTGCTCAAAAAAAATGGGGATCGCAGGGATTTCCGCATGCCTGCCGCTATAACTATAATAGGGCGAAGAGCTGATTGCGATTTGCACATACCACTTAAAGAGGTTTCCAGACGTCATTGCGAGCTTGAACTTAATTCCGGTACGCTGAAGATCCGCGATCTTAATTCCAGCAACGGCACGTTTGTTAATGGTCTAAAGGTCGAGCAGGAAGTGCTTGTAAAAGCTGGAGATACACTACAGGTCGGGCCGCTGACGTTGTTGATACAAATCGATGGCTGTCCGGTGAATGTGACAGGTGCCGGGCAGAATAATGATGATGTCCTCGCATCTCTCGATGACCTTGACCTCGATAACCTTGGCGGCGCAAGCGGAACCATGCAAGTCTAGTGCTCTGTCAGCCGTGAATTGATGGTTTACGATAATGTGGCACGGGCATCTTGCCCGTGGTCTTGTCCCACGCAACATATTGTCCGTCACGGGCGCATTTACAACCATTAAGGATTGACAAAACTAATATTTACATAATTTTTAGCCAATGTAGCACAAGCGTCTCGCTTGTGCTTTTCAGCCCCGGATGGGGCGATAGGGAGTTTGACTCCATAAGCACACGGTTAAAATGTTATGTATTTAGAGTATTACGGCTTGGCGAGGGCATTGGATAGCCAGGCTACTGAGACGGGGGGAAAATCAGCAAATCGGGCCAGTTGGCCGGGCACGGTGTCGATTTTTGGGTTGGAATCGGGGTTTATGACCACAAAACGGGCGTTTGCTCGGCGGGCGGCTTCGAATCCGGGGTGGGAATCTTCAAAAACTACGCATTTTTCGATTGGTAAATTCATTCTTTGGGCGGCGAGGAGAAAGCCCTGCGGATCTGGCTTGCCTTTCGTAAGATCATCAGAGGTAAGGATTTGTGAAAAGAAGCTTTTTATGTCGAGTTCGTCAAGTACGAGATCTACGTTAGCGCGAGGCGAATTTGAAGCGATGGCAGCGGGGATGGAGTTTTTGCGCAGATCGCACAAAAAATCCATAAGTCCAGGCAGCGGCTTGACATAAGGTTTGTAGGTCGTGCGGTAAGTCTGCTCTTTATCAAGAGCGATCACTGAGCCGAAGGATTGATCTAAGTCATTGCCGAATAAGTTCTTAACGATAATATCGTTGGTGCGGGCGTGGATGTGTGTGTAATAATCCTGCTCCGTTATAGGCCGACCATGTCGCCGGCAGGTATCGAGCCAGGCATTTATGTGATAAGTGTTGTTATCTACAAGAGTTCCGTCAAGATCAAATATCACGCCCAAGGACATAAACAGCTTTCTTAAAAACGGGCAGTATACTTGGTTCGACGAGCCTAATCAAGCCGCGCCAAATTGAATTTTTGGGGGGTGTCAGGGGGGTATTTGTAGGGTGGGCAAATTTTTGCCCACCGGAATACCGAAAAAATTGCATCTGATTTGCACTCTTATATTTCCACATGCACCTAGACTCTTGAATTCAATCCCTGTAAATCTATAATACTCCCATGCCCAATTATCACAGGCGAAAAATTGAGGGCGGTTGTTATTTCTTCACCGTCG
>MHYB01000019.1:6842-11077 GCA_001824635.1 Planctomycetes bacterium GWF2_50_10 | reverse complement strand
AAAGAGTTTTGCAGGAAGTGATACGGGAACGATGTAAGGAATTTATGCGAAAGAGATTGGAAAAAGAAAGTGGCAATGTGTGAAGGTGTGAAGGTGTGCAAAGTGGTAACATTTTAGCCGAGTGGTTGTGTCGCCCCTTACAGGTGCTTTTAAGTTTTTGTGCCGCTTTCCCCAGGCTCACGCCTGGGGCTATTAAGCTGTCGCCATCTACGAGGGCTAAATCACGGGCAAGATGCCCGTGCCACAAGTAACGAGGACTTTTCTACATTTGGCTAAAATGTTACGAACAAATCTATACCAGCTATGAGCTGGCCGATCTGCCTCTAACAGCTTATTTGCGGTGCCGTTTGTTCCAGCTTTGCTTCCGTGAATATTGGTTGGTTGTAGTACTCACAACAATTTACTTCTTACTTCCCTTTTGCGTACCAGTCGGGGTCTTTAGCCAGGTTCTCTTTTGCCTCTGCCGTCATCATTTCGAAAGGATTTGTCATACCACGTTATTGCCCCATTTCTTCGTTTGTAACACCAAACTGCTGGCGTTTGGCTGCGGGCACTTCGCGGAGGAGTTGTCGGCATTTTTCCGCCTCTGGCGTTTCAGGATAATCTCTGATGACCGTTCTGCACATGTCGATCGGGGCGCGGTAGCCCAAAACTTTGGCTGTTTTCATTTGGCCCCGGGCCTGTTCGTAAAGCTTTGAAGCCTGGGGATTGAATGTTTCCTCTTCGCTTTTGTGAGCCTTAACCTGCGGCTCTTCAGTTGCGGGGCTTGCCTCAACCTGGGCAGCCGGCTCATTAACCGGGGCAACAGCTGGCGTGGGCTGCGTTTCTGCCGTATTAACTTCGCTAGCCGGGGCTTCGGGTTTATTCTTTGCGTATTCCTTAACGGCAGATTCAAGGTTGCTAGCCGCACCAGTCGCGACCTTTTGGGCCAGGATGCGCGGCAGTACGCCCGTAGGCGAACCGGCATAGATTATCGTGCCGTCGGCGCTGGTTACCACAAGCATCGGGCTTGAGATCTTGGTCTTGGCAAGCACGGCCAATGCCGAATTTTCGCTATCATTGGCCATCGCCTGCGCCCAGGGCCAGGCGTTCTTGGCAAGCGCACCCATTATTGCCGGTGCCTGCTCGGCTGAATCTATATTTATGCCCAGAAAAGCCACCGATTGACTGGAAAAATGCTTCTGGAAAGCCCCGGCAAAGGCTTGCATAGGTGTAAGCTGCTGTCCTGAACCGCCGTAACCCATCCCAGGCATCCCCATACCCGGCATCATTGCCCCGCCTTGATCCGCCGCTTGGGCCTCACCGATACTGGCCAGATTCCATATTATCGCATAGAGCGTCTTGCCTGCGGGGGTTAAAGTCGTACCGTTGATGCATTTTGCACTGCTTACGGGCATTTTTTGGCCGAGCATACTGGGAATAAGCGAATCGGCGTTGAAATCCAGTGTTATGCCAAGCTGGCTTGTGGGCATCTGCACCTGCGTGGGGTCGTTGAATGTGCCGCTGTCGGCGTTTTTGGGCTTGGTCATGGTGGTTGCCGATTTCAAACTGCGGGTATCGTCATTAGCCAAAGCCATGGCAATGAGCGTAATTTTGGCGTTGATCTCGGCCTTATCCGCCTGGAATGCGGCCATAGCTGATTGACGGGCCTTTTTGGGCTGGCCGTTAAAGTAGTTGTACCATGCCGCAAGGGTTTGGAAATAGGCTTTTTCAGTGGGTGCCATGCGGTTTGCATAGCCGAGATTTGACTTGATAGTCTTTTCTATATCGCCCATTTCGCTGCTCGATGGCGCGTTTGCCTCGTTTATCAGCTTAATAACGCTGGTGAGCTTGGCCTTTATATCCTCAACTGCTGCCTGAACCTTTGGATCCTGGCCGTCGCGCTGGCGATAATCAAGCTGATTATTCGATCTGGAGGGTTCGGAATACCCCGGCTGGCCGGGCATGTTCATAGCCGGAGCCATGGGGCCAAGCCCTTCACCCACAGACCAGGCAGAAGAACTAAACAAAAGTACTAAGGCTATGTTTTGCAAAATAAATGACTTACGCATGATAATTTCCCTTCGACTATTTATGATTGGTTAATCTTACCACCACAGCTCCTGCGTGAAAAGCCAAATTTATACCCCACTATGTACATTGCCATCGCCCATTTGGTATATTTTTATTGGACTAGCGTTGCTTTTGTGCATCATTTGCGACAAAGTACGCCGTTTGGGTTATTTACGATCATCCAATTCGACCGAATCAGGCGAGGTTTTGCGAAAACGTGTTGTATTTTAGCAACACAGCAAAAGTTAAAACCATTATCAGCAAGAGAATTTTGGTGAAGTAAAGAGTTATTAATCACTGTGCATTTAATGGTTTATGGCCGACACGTTTATGTTGAATCGTTTTCGGGCACGGGGTTTGCCTTATATCTTGGCCTAGATCGAGGCGGGCCGAGAGTTTACAGGAGGAGAGAAAACTTTAGGCCTGCCGCAAGTTAGTAACCAAGGTTGCCCGCTGCCATCAAAAAGAGGGCCAGCTTTGTGTATTATAGATACGGAGTCGCACTGGAGGAGGGCGACTCCGTTGTTTTTTGCGCAATGGGGAAGTTTTTCAGCGTTTTTTTGAGTTCGCCAGCCATTCGGTAACATTCTTGGCGAGTATGGCCGGGTCCTGCTTGGTTAATATGTGGGTGGAGATAGTTGTGGGAATTTTAAGTTTTACCAGTGATTTGGCCACCCGTTCCCACAGCTTTTCCTTTTTTTTGGGACTATCGGCGAGGTATATTTCGCTGACGAGTTCCTGGAGATTAGTGAGAGCGATGGTATCCATATTTTCATAATACCGCTCGATTATCTTCTTCTGGTAGCCGCTGAAATCCTGTTTTGCCATACCTTTCCTTAAATTCTAAAAACCATATTTAAACACAATATAACAATACTGTTAAGCCTGTTTTTTAGCTGGATTTAGCTACTGTCTGGGGTATAATTCGACACAATTATCGCACAGATGCACTGCGCGCACAAGGATGAGCAAGAATATGCGAATGACAAGATTGATATTAACAGCCGTGTTACTGACGCAAGTATCGGCTTTTGCAATAGATGCGCCCGAAGCAAAAGTTTTTGACGGCCAGGATCTTCATATTTCAGGCAGTGACCTTTTGATACATAAACCTTCAACCGACAGGCATGTGCTTGTGTTTGAGGGCAATTTTGAAATGACCATCGGGGCAAATACTTTTACCTCGACCGACGCGGTGGTGTGGCTTCAAAAAATCGAGCAGACCTATATCGGCCGGTCTCAGACGGCGTACCTGGCGCAGGTTTACATGCAGGGCAAAGTAAATTATAAGCAGGGCAAATCAGCGGCGACTTCCGATATCACGACGGCATTTTCGGGCGGTAATGAAATGGTCAGCCGGTTTGTCGTGCGGGGAGAGGTATTCGCGACGGCGAGCACCCGAAAAGAGGGCGATCCTAACGGGATGGAGATTTTCACCAAGGCCGCAAATGCTCTTGGCAAAATCAAATATGAACCGTTTGAGATCGAAGACAGCGCAAGGGGTTACACATTCCCTGAAGCGGTTGTGCCCGGTTTGGAGATGCCGGGAGCAGCAGGGCCTGCGAAATCAGTAGCTAAGGCCCGCCAGCCTTGGCTGATTGAAGAATTCTTTACGCCTGCCGGAAAGACTCTGCCGGGTGATGCAGCAGCCGGGGCACCAGCAGCGAGGGAGCCGGAACCGGAATTTCAGTACCCGATTAACATTCAGCCTGTCGGCGAAAGCAAACCGCAAATAGAATCGACCTCGACGCCTGATGGCATATCCTCGGCGACGATTATGGGGCGGTTTTATGTTTGGCAAAAGCGGGATGAAAAAGGATCGATGCTGGAAATGCAGGCTGATAACGCGGTTATCTTTTTCCGGCCTGATGCAGTCAAGCTCGGTTCGGGGCAGGATAGCCAGAACATGCTGGCAACAGGCCCGATCAAAGCTATTTACTTGAATGGCGATGTGGTGCTGACCGAATCGGGACGAAGCATAAGGGCCAAGGAATTCTACTATGATTTTGAAAAGCACGCGGGCCTTGCTATAAATGCCGAGATGCGCACGTTCGATGAGCGTCGCAATATACCGCTATATGTAAGGGCAGCCAAGCTGCGGCAGATATCCGAACACAAGTTTGCCGGCGAGAAGATCGAATTAACCAACAGTGAATTCTATGTGCCACAGTTCAGCGCGACGG
>MHYB01000019.1:5003-6632 GCA_001824635.1 Planctomycetes bacterium GWF2_50_10 | reverse complement strand
CCTTCGCGAGCCGGAAGGCACGGATTCGACATTGAGCGTGGACTACTTCGGCAAACGCGGGCTGGGTATAGGCGCGGATGTTGAGTACGAGAGGGAAAAATATTTCGGCGATATGCAGGGGTATATCATAAACGATCACGGTGAAGATCGTCTCGGTCGCATAGGCGGCAGAAAGAATGTTACGCCGGAAAATGATCTGCGAGGCAGGTTCGCGTTCCAGCACAGGCAGTTTTTGGCGTACAACTGGCAATTAACGCTTGAGACGAGTTATCTTTCAGACCGGAACTTTTTGGAAGAATTTGACCGCCGCGAGTACAACACCGGCAAAGAGCAGGAGACGCTGCTTCATCTAAAGCGCATTCAGGATAACTGGGGCTTAAGCTTTTTGGCCAAGTGGCGGATCAATGATTTTCAGGATCAGCTTGAAGAACTGCCCACAGTGGAGTATCACCGCACGGCGGAATCTGTGTTCGATCATCGCATGACTTTCTACAGCGACAACCAGCTATCGAACTACCGCCAACGCATCGGCGAGGGTGAACCGATCGAGATGTCCGAGAAGAATTATACCTTCGCCATGAGCCGTAATGAACTTGATCTGCCGTTGACGGTTCAGACGTGGAAATTCGTTCCGTATGTAGCTGGCACGGGCGGGTATGATGACCGCAGTGGTTTCAAGCGGAGCCTTGTTGATGGCCAGGACCAGGGGCCGGCGGGTGATTACGCAACCGGCATTGGCGAACTTGGGCTGCGCGGTTCAACGCAGTTCTGGAGTGTGTACCCGGATGCAAAATCCAGGCTGTTTGATGTTAATCAGATACGGCATTTGATGAAGCCATATTTTTCAACGGTCGGCTTTACACAAACATCAGATGATGTGGAAAACCGTGACACAGCAAACCTCGGCTTGCTTCAGAGATGGCAGACGAAGCGCGGCGAAGGCGACAAGCAAAGGACAGTCGACTGGATGCGTTTAGATACGAGCATGATAGTGGTAAACGATCCCGCAGACGCGACCGATGCCGGCCCCGGCCCAGATCGCTTTATATGGAACAAGCCTTTTGTGCCTTTGAGAGTTTACTCGGCACCGGAAATATTCAACGGCGACCTTTCGACTATCAACCCGACACTGACGCGTTTTGAGCAGTGGGGCCCGAGGCGCAACATGTTCCAGACGGATTACATCTGGCGTACGACGGACACACTGGCGGTGCTAAGCGATATGAACTATGACACCGACAGCGGCGAGATACAGCAGTTCGATGTGGGATATTCTCACTTGGTCTGGCCGAACCTGAGCTACTACCTGGGTTCGAGGTATCTCAAACGCACCGAGGTCTTGAGCCAGAAAGGCACGAATGTTTTCACAGCCGCGATCACTTACGCGATAGACCCGCGGTACACGATAACTTTCGCCCAGCAGTATGATTTTGATTATGGCGCATCGCTTAGAAGTGAAGTAACTTTGCTTAGGCGATATCACAGGGTGTATTATGGACTGTCGGTCAGTTCCGACGCGAGTCTTGACACGCAGACAATTATGCTTAGTATATGGCCAGAGGGGGTTCCCGAACTGGCCGCCGGATCGCGTAGATATGTCGGCGTAACCGGCCAGACCCAGAACGAATA
>MHYB01000019.1:4685-4926 GCA_001824635.1 Planctomycetes bacterium GWF2_50_10 | reverse complement strand
CCCATTTAAAGGAGTTATTTTATGGCGTTAGTAGGTACGAAGAAAATGTTTGAGATGGCATACAAAAATGGTTATGCCATTGGCGCATTCAATGTGAACAATATGGAGATCACGCAAGGTATTGTGTGGGCCATACAAGAGGAAAAGGCACCGCTGATCCTCCAGATCAGCCGAGGGGCACGCGAATATGCCTCGATGAGCTACCTCAAGGCCATCATTGATGTTGCCGTTAAGGAAAATC
>MHYB01000019.1:0-4674 GCA_001824635.1 Planctomycetes bacterium GWF2_50_10 | reverse complement strand
ATCTGCATGCACCTCGATCACGGCGACACGTTCGAGATCTGCAAACAGTGCGTCGATGACGGCTTTACTTCCGTCATGATAGATGCATCGCATCATTCTTATGAAGACAATGTAAAGCTCACTAAGAAAGTCGTCGAATACGCTCACGCCCACGGTGTTGTTGTCGAGGCGGAACTTGGTCAATTGGGCGGTATCGAAGAGGACGTTATCGGCGTTGAGGATGTACATGCTCATCTTACCGATCCGGCACAGGTACAGGATTTCGTCGAAAAGACCGGTTGCGACTCACTTGCTGTTGCTATCGGCACCAGCCACGGCGCTTATAAGTTCAAAACCGCACCAAAGCTGGCTCTTGACGTAGTAGAGGCTATTGCCCAGAGGCTTCCCAAGTATCCGCTGGTAATGCACGGCTCAAGCAGCGTGTTGCCGGAATTTAAGGATCTGATCAATAAGTATGGCGGCAAAATGCCCGACGCGATGGGCGTTCCGGAAAGCGCCATCACTGAGGCTTCAAAGATGGCCGTCTGCAAGGTGAATATTGATACCGACCTTCGCATGGCATTGACAGCAAAGATCAGGCAGGTCTTTGCCGAGAAGCCCGGCGAGTTCGATCCTCGCAAGTACCTCGCACCAGGCAGAGAGGCTATCAAGGCAATGGTAAAACACAAATTGCATGTGCTTGGTTGCGCAGGCAAAGCTGCTGAGTGTAAATAATGATTGTTCGCCAAGCTGGCGGACATGACCGGAAAGGTATGTTTATATCGTGCACGGTTTAAAAGTTCGTTATACCTGGTTCGTAATGGCTCTTACCCTGGTTATCGGGGCAGGCTATTGTAATAAAGCGGCTGGTTCTGAAAAGGAGCCAGCCGCATTAACTTCTGCAATTTCGGCCGATCCGGCTTTTGCCCTTGTATATAAGGGTGATTTCGCCGGCGCCCAGAAAGCCCTTGATGAGCAGATCAAGAGCGGCTCTGCGCCTACTGAGCTTACGGAATTATCAAAGGTTCTGGGTGAATACAAGACTCTGCAGGCAAAACGCGATATCGCCAGGCGAGCGAATTATGAATCTCAGCTAAAAGAGTTAGCCAAGTACCGCAATCCGGCTGCATATAATATTAAGGATGCAAACGGCGCCAAGGATCCAAACGGCATCAAGGATATTAATGATGTAAACGATCCCAACGGACTCTTCGGAGCGCTGATGGTCGTGGTGAAGGCTCACGAAGTTGCCGATGCCAATCAGAAGAAAGAACTTCTGGCCAATCCTTTCGTTCAGGAAGTAATAAACAAGTCAGTGGCTCGCTGCGGCAAATACGAAAAGCAGGGCAACTGGCTTGAAGCACTTGTGGGCTGTTATGGTAAGCTCAAGATGCTTTATGAAGATAACAAGGCCTATGCTGACTATGTCGAAACACTTACAGATAAGGAGCTTGTAAAACTTTCGCTCACCGACAGCCCTTGCGAGAACCGCGATTTGCGCTATAAAGGTGTGGATAAAGAAATGTTTGTGCGTACGGTTAAGGGGCTGGATCTCAATTATGTCGCAATCCTCAACTACATAGATATGGCCAATAAAGCCGTTAAGCGGGCACAACTCCTGGCGGAGGTGGTGCGGACGGTGCCGGAACTTCAAAAGCAGTTTATCGGTGCGATGGATCAGGCCAAATTTGAGGCATGGTCTCACGGCCTCGATGAGATAAATTCACAAGTGGCCAGTTCACCGCTTGGGATAACAAAAGATAAGTTCCTCAGTATTTTCGATCAGATCATCGAGTTAAACAAAAATACGATCAATGTGCCCCAGGAGGTACTCATCGTTCACCTGAGCGAGGCATCACTGGCGGCGCTGGATCCATATACCAATTTAATTTGGCCCCAGCAGATCGAAGAATTCAAGAAGAACATGACGAATGAATTCTCCGGTATCGGCGTTGAAATCACAAAAGCCGAAGGCCCGCTTAAAATCGCAAGCCTTTTGCCCGATACGCCGGCATATACATCCGGCCTGGATGCAGGAGATGAGATCGTAGCTGTTAACGGTACGAGCACAAAAGATATGCCCATCGGCTGTGCTGTAAAAATGATCACAGGGCCAGCCAATACAAAAGTAAATCTCACAATTCGCCGCAAGGGTGAGCAGAAGACAACCGAGTTCGTTATCAAGCGCGGCAAGATACTAGTTCCCACCGTTCGCGGCTGGCAAAGACAAGGCGACGGCGAGTGGAATTACATGATCGATGAGGAGGCTTCCATCGGCTACATCCATGTAACGAGTTTTTCCGAAAAGACCGACACCGATTTCGATGCGGTGCTGGGTAAACTTGAAACAAACGGCCTTAAAGGCCTCATCATAGACCTGCGTTACAATCCGGGCGGTTATCTGGAAACTGCCATCAAGATGGTGGATAAATTCGTCAGTGAGGGCCTGATCGTTCGCACACAGCCGCGATTCGGCTGGGCCACCTACGCAAGCGCTAAAAAGGAAGGCACTCACCCGGATTATCCCATAGCGATACTTATTAACGAAGGTTCGGCAAGCGCATCGGAGATCATGGCAGGCGCACTTAAAGACCCCATGCACAAACGGGCGATTCTTGTGGGCACACGCACATACGGCAAAGGCTCGGTGCAGACGATAGGCGCAGCTGGCGAAGGTGCCCAGCTTAAATACACGATGGCGTATTACCACCTGCCCTCCGGCCAGCGTGTCGAAGGCAGAAGTGAAATGGAAAAGCTCAACCGCAAGGACTGGGGCGTCGGGCCTGATGTTAATGTAGAGCTTACAAACGAAGAACTAAAAAAATTGATCGACTATCAGCGCGATAACGATGTGCTTGTAAAGGCCGGCCACAAGAACGGTGAGGAAGGTCTTAAAAAGCACGGCGCAAAAGAAATGCTCGAAGCTGATCCCCAACTTGCTATCGCGGACCTGGTGTTAAAGAGCAAACTCATTGAAACAAAATTAGTGGCGAAGTCGAAATAGTATTCGCAGCAACCGTTCACAGAAGAGAATTTTAACCACTGATTATCGCTGATTTTCACAGATTTTCGTTTTAGTGTATTTAAAAATCAGCGTTAATCTGTGTTAATCAGTGGTTTACGACGTATTTGTCAAACGTAATTATTCGCGTAATTTGTGAAGAGGCAGGAAATTGGAAGAAGTCAGTAAACTCGAACAGCAGAGACAGGAAAAGCTGGAAAAAATAAAAGCTCTTGGCGTAGATCCATACGGCTCACGAATGGACGGGCTGGAACTTTCGACGGACATACGGGCGAAGTACCAGGAAGGCGTTGAAGGTCAGAAAGCATCGTGCGCAGGACGGATAGTTCTCCATCGCGATATAGGCAAACTTATCTTCATGACACTTCGCGATTCAAGCGGAACCATGCAGGCGGGCTTGAGCAAGGGCCAACTTGGCGATAAATGGGAATTGATCAAACTGCTCGAACTTGGTGATCTCGTCGGAGTTCGCGGCCAGCTTGGCAGAACAAAAACGGGCGAACTTACGATTTGGGTTGAGGAAATAAAGGTGCTCGCCAAGGCCTTGTCCCAGCCGCCTGAAAAATGGCACGGCCTTTCCGATGTCGAAGCTCGCTACCGCCAGCGGTATGTCGATCTGTGGGCAAATCCCGAAAGCATGGAGCGATTCAAAAAACGTATCGCGATAGTCGCAAGCATACGCCAGTTCCTCTCCCAGCGTGGCTTTATGGAAGTCGAAACGCCGATGATGCAGTCGCAGGCGGGCGGGGCGGCGGCAAAACCTTTCATCACGCATCACAACGCACTGGATATGGATCTATTTATGCGTATCGCGCCGGAGTTGTATTTAAAGCGGCTGCTGGTTGGCGGTATGGAAAAGGTCTATGAGATCAACCGCAATTTCCGCAACGAAGGCATCGATACCAGCCATAATCCTGAATTCACCATGATGGAGATTTATCAGGCCTACGCCGATTACAATATCATGATGGATCTTACCGAGGCGATGGTCTCTTCGCTGGTGGAGAAATATTGCGAAAGCAAGACCATTGCATTCGGCGATATGAATATTGATTTTTCAACGCCGTGGCGGCGTGCAACTTACGCCGAGCTTCTCAAGGAACATTCCGGCTGCGATATTTCAGATATAGCGGCTATCCGTGAAAAGGCAAAGCAGCTTGGCATTAACTGCGTCAACAAGGATGACTGGGTGGTGATCAACGATGTCTTTGAAGAAACAGTCGAGGAGTCGCTTGTCAATCCGACATTCGTAATTGATTACCCGGCTGTGCTGTGCCCGCTTACAAAAAGAAAAACTTCCGACCCGCAGTGGGCCGAGAGGTTTGAATTGTTTATTGGCAGGATGGAACTGGCCAACGCCTACACAGAGCTTAACGACCCGGCGGTTCAGTATGAAAATTTCAAGATCCAGCTCCGTGGCCAGGATGAAACCATGGCCACAATGGATGATGATTTCATCACCGCTCTAAAATACGGCATGCCGCCGGCTGGTGGTTTGGGCGTAGGCATAGACAGGCTCATGATGGTCCTTACAGGAGTTAAAAGCATTCGGGATGTTGTGCTTTTCCCGCTGCTTAAACCTAACGCCTAGGGACAAGCGGGTAAAGCAATGCTAAAGCTGTTTCTATGGCTTAAAAATCTTCGCAAAAAAAAGATCGTGATCTTAAGCGTAC
>MHYB01000018.1:6546-6828 GCA_001824635.1 Planctomycetes bacterium GWF2_50_10 | reverse complement strand
CTATGTGCTTGGCGATCAGAAGCTGGTAAGGAAACTGGACGACAGGGCCAAAAAACTCACCGCGGAATACCAGTCGGACCTGTTCGACCGGACAGGGAAAACAGAATTCAGGCAGTACACATCAAAAGCCAACTGCCTGAAGGTACTTAAAACACTCGCGGATCAATACGGAATTACCATGGTCGAACCGGTATTTAACACGATCGCCTGGGATTTTCTGATCGGCAGCGGCAGCATGTCGCCTCGGGACTGGGTGCTTGAAAAACTGAAAGATTCCACAAA
>MHYB01000018.1:0-6532 GCA_001824635.1 Planctomycetes bacterium GWF2_50_10 | reverse complement strand
GAACAGGCATCAAAACACGAATGAATAACCGAACGAGCGGAGGTGTGAAAATGGAATTGGACCTTGCTGCAACACAAGCTGATATCAAAGATGAAACAGTGAAAGAAGAAGGGGAGGGGGCACCACCCGGTACAGCCTATCCGGGTGATGGAACTGCATACCCCGGTGATGGAACTGCCTGGCCGGGCGATGGTAGCGCATATCCCGGGAATGGAACAGTCTACCCTGGTTTCAAGAACTGCTGAAACCGAATCTGCAACTGATAAATGTCGTAGTCGGATTGTCACTATCACACAGCAGATATGCCGAAATTAAGTATCAACCGTTTGTTGTTTGAGTACACTATAAGTTTATAACACGCTGATATTATTAACTAATGTCTGGATTTTGGTCTTGACGTGGCTCTGGAGATGATTGATACTGTTTCGGGGGGGTTGCCTGAATTCGGGTTAAATGGCCATCACCCCGGATCTCTCTGCATGCTGTAGCACTGCTTGTTGGATTTCTTATCGTGCAACTGATTATGCCGTCTGCAACCGGAAACGATGAAGGACAGTTCGAAAGCGTAAATTCGACATTGGGAGAATACTTTGAAAATAGCCTGGCTTACCGACCTGCATCTCAACTTCGTTTGCGAAACAGAGGTCAATAAACTTTGCGACGTCATTTTATCTACTGACAGTGATGCCATACTGATCACAGGAGACATTGCCTCTGCAAGACAACTCTGTCGCCAACTGGAATATCTTGCGACTAGGCTCATTATGCCGATCTACTTCGTCCTCGGAAACCACGATTACTATGGCAGTTCGATCAAACAGCTGAACAGCGATGTCGGCAGACTTGCAAAGAAAAACCCGTATCTTGTCTGGCTGTCCCGATCTGGCGTTATTCAGCTGTCGCCCGATACGTGCCTGATCGGCCATGAAGGCTTGGCGGACGGGCGACTTGGGGATCCGCTTGGCTCAACAGTGGTACTCAATGACTATTTTCATATTGAAGAATTGCGCCAACCGACCAAGGAGCTTCGCATAAATGTGCAGAATAAACTGGGCGACGCCGCCGCCCGGTCTCTGAGGAAACAACTTAAATCCGTTGTTGCCGCCGGATACAGAAAAATCATTGTGGCCCTGCATGTGCCGCCGTTTCCGGAAGCCTGCTGGCATCTCGGTCAAAATACCGATGACAACTTCCTACCTCACTTTGGCTGCAAGGCAACCGGAGCTGTTCTCAAAGCATTCATGCTCAAGCATACTGATATCGACATGTCGATTTATTGTAGCCATACCCATAGCGGCGGATACGCACGGGTACTGCCAAATCTGCAGGTGTACACATCGGGCGCCGAATACCGTGATCCCCGGATCAGCGGAATAATACACATATCTTTCAAGATAGAGTCAACACTCTCATTTAAATAAAAGAGGTGACACAATTGATCAATGAACTTGAAGAACAAAAAATCAAACCATGGGCCGGCGGCAGATTTTCACAACCAATAAAGCGACGGCGCTTTGTTGTCGGCGACGTCCACGGCTGCATCTGTACACTCCGGAAAATGGTCGAGGAAGTAATACAACTGGAACCGGATGACACCCTATTCTTGCTGGGCGACTACATTGACCGCGGTCCCGACAGTAAAGGCGTTCTGGATTACCTGCTGCGGCTATATAACTCCGACTACGATATTCGTCCGCTGCTTGGCAACCATGAACAGATGCTGCTGGATGCCGTTGCCGATCCGTCAACTCGCAGCCTTTGGTATGGCAACGGAGGATGGGAGACATTGAGACAGTTCGGGGTAGACTCTCCCGAATCAATTCCGCAAATATATATAAAATTCCTGTCCTTTTTACCCCTCACATATCTGCTGGACGATTACCTGTTAGTCCACGCAGGGCTCGACTTCCAGAAAGCTGACCCAATTAAAGAAAGTACTCCCAACGACCTGCTCTGGGCACGGGATTACCGGGTTGATTCAACGAAACTCGATGGCCGAACGCTGATAACCGGACACAGTGTGACTCCGCTCTTTGAAATTAAAGAGTCGCTGGCTACAAAACACATCAAACTCGACAACGGCTGTTACAGCAAAGGTGAAATCAGTTGTGGGGCACTGGTTGCCCTGAATATGGATACACGTGAGTTGCTGATGCAGCAGAATATTGAATCCACGAACTGAATGCCTGTCTGGAACGCCTGACAACTCTGCTGCTCGAGGCATATTTAAAGAATGAGTATCTAACGCCCCTCCTGCTCTATGAGGATATAACCGGTGGCGCTGTTTCTGGCAACGCCTTGCAATACTGCTAAAACTGATCTTTAAAGGGAAAAATGATGGCAATAATCATCAGCGACATCCACGGTGATATTGAAAAAGTCAGGGCATTTCTGGCGTATAGACCCGAGGCTGAACACATCGTCCTCGGTGACCTTGTCGATAGTACCAGGAAAGGCATCACACTGGATGATGAGTTGGCCTGCCTCGAGCTGCTGTTTTCCTCGGATGCAAAGACACTATGGGGAAACCACGATCTTGCGTACACCAAAGAAATGCCGTGGCACTGCAACACCATGCACGAACTTCCTGATGAGGACATACAACAGAAGTATATCGATAACAGCCCATATTTGCAGGATATTAACAGACTAAATGGCTATGTTTCCGTCAGAGACATCCTGACCGACCGGTTTGTTGCGAACAAGGACAGAATGAGGGTTGCATACACCGTAGATGGATGGCTCTGTACTCATGCCGGAGTGGGTCCTGAAATGGCTGAACTCATCCCTCCTGATGTGATAGCTGGCGGCCAAAGTGATATCGTGGCGTGGCTGGAAGATCAATTCAAGCGTGAACTGGTGCCTGTACCGTTAGGGAAGGGTGGACGACCGCGGCGGTACGGACGCGGACCATTGTTCCAGATACCGCTGTGCCGGCACGGTGATGATTATTGGGGAGGGATATTCTGGTACGACCCACATGGCGAAATGACCGATCCGAGCCCACGGGTTGGCAAACAGATATTCGGGCATACTCCCGTGCCATGGCCGGAAAGAACAGATAACTGGATTAACCTCAACACCTTTGAAGAAGGGATTTGGGTATTCGACACTGGAACAGATCAGCTTGTTGATCTCCTTGATGACCGTGAGCTTGCCGGTTTTGTAAATGATCAACAGACTTAAAGGAGGTATCAGTGGTTTATGTTACCGGCGATCTCCACGGTGGAGCGTCCGCATATCATGTGTCAGGAAAGAAATTCAGCCCGGCCAAAGAAGGGGATATTGTCCTTTGCACCGGCGACTTCGGCGGTGTCTGGTGGCACGACTACCACACCAATATCAGGCACAGGCGTGAAGAAGACTACTTCCTTGAGTCCAGGCTGCGCCAGCGGGTTCAGTGGCTTGCTGTGGATGGCAACCATGAAAACTTTGCGCGGCTCTTTGGCGGCGAGTTTCCTTTGGTGGAAATCCATGGCGGGAAAGCCTACCAGATCAGGAAAAATGTCTTTTACCTAAAGCGTGGAGAAATATTCACGATTGAAGAGGAGACCTTTCTGGCATTTGGCGGGGCGAACAGCCATGACCGATTGGGTCTGAAAATTCCTTCACTTGCCTGGGGCGGGGGTTTTGATAAGGTTCCGCCGCGGGTTGAGGGGAAGGACTGGTGGCCGGAAGAGATACCATCAAAAGAGGATTTTGATAATGCGTGCCGCAACTTGGAAATAGTGAACTGGACGGTCGACCACGTTATTACCCATACATGTCCTTTGAGTCAGCGTCATCACTTCTTGCAGTCAAGCCGGCCTCCGGATCCGACCGAGATCATGCTCCAGGAGTTGCATGAAAAACTCACTTTCAGAACATGGCATTTTGGGCATTTTCATATCAATGCACAGGTAGGCAAGTTCAATTGCCATTTCGATAGAGTACGGCGATTGTCGAGTTATCTTTAATCATGGCGATAATTGTTGGGGACATACACGGTGATGTGGAGAAGGTGAAGGCGTTTCTGGCTTATAAACCGGAAGAAGAACATGTAGCCTTGGGCGATTACCTGGACAGCTATTCAGAACCTGTCGATCGGCAACTTGAGTGCCTGAGTCTGCTTATGAATTCTGAATCCGTGCTGCTGCTTGGCAACCATGAGTGCCATTATCTGAAAAACCCCCTCTTTCGTTTTCCCGGATATAAACCCGAACATGCCGAAGCTCTTCAGAACATACTTGAAGCAAATCTTGGCCGTTTCAAGGTCGCATATGCTGTAGATAATTGGCTCTGCACTCATTCCGGAGTAGTGAGTGATTACACTGAACAGCTGAGTGATGTCACCAAATTGGCAGATATGTTTAACATGAGCTGGGAATTGTACCTGAAAGATCGGTTGTTGAATCGTCGTGCAAAATATGCCTATCAGAGAATCCTTGAATTCAACTATTGCCTTTTTGTGGAAGGGAATCTGCTGGCTTATAACATAAAGCAAATATTCGGGCATGTGGAGCATACCCACCCGATTGTGGGAGATAATTATATTGCGCTGGACACTACCAATTACGATGAATCGTGCTGGATATTTGATACTGCCGTTAACAAATTGGGTTGTGTGGAGACAAAATGCAAAAGGACAGAATGGCGTCATTTGATTTAGACGGAAGCCTGATTGGCAACACCGGCAATATTCATAGCAGAGAATGCAGGACAGCCCTGACGGAAATGATGATGCGACTCTTCGATCTATGGCAGATCAATTATACCGATCAGGCTGCTCTTCTCAATCGGTCACTCGGCAGTATTCGCCGCTACCGGTCCGGAAGATGTATAGGTGATGACGAAGAGATGTACGATCGGGTCGCCACCCTGCTGGGGATTCACAAAAATCTGCGGATACTTTACCCGTACAACCGAGACCTGGTTTACTCTTGGGTCTCATTTCAGAATCAGGCCTTCGGCGACAAGTCGCCAATTGAGATCATGAAGGAAGGGTTTGACGGGTTAAAACGTGTCAGGGGGTACCTTGACTACCAACTGCAATGTTGACTGACCAAGACCAGTGAAATCTGGCAGGTGTGTGACTTTGAAAGCTGGTTATTATGTTGATCATATCGGAATCCCGGTGCCTCAAACTATTCATATGAATTCAAAACAGCTTCAGCCTCTTCCTTCAGGTCATCCCGCAAGCTCTCCGGGGAAATCACATACGCATCCGATCCAAACGAAAGAATCCACTTCTTCAACATCATACCAACCCGATGTTTTCATCCATAACTCGATCGAACCATCCTTGCGGTCGGTGATCTTCTGCTCCTTGGCCCATTGCCGCTCTCGAATGTAGCGGGCTTGCCCGGCAGAAAAACGGATCGTGACTTCGAGCGGGTCGTCATAAACCATCCCGAATGACTGCTGCAGCAGGACTTCCAAATCAAAATCCTTCGGATAAACAAAATTATCTTCCGTAACGAAAAAATTAGGACAACACTTTTTGAATTACGAGCCCACGGTGGGTGGTCCCACACTTCTACGCCAGCGGATCCAAATCTATGTCCTCTTTGCTGTCCGGATCATATCGGAAGAGATCGTCCTGTTCCTTCTTTGATTTTTGTAGTAATTCTTCAAGCTCCTTGAGTATTTTGTCATCTGGTAATACTTTATGGTATGGCGCTATGATATTCAGTGCTTCGTCAAAACGTTCCAACCCCATTAAGGCTAACGAAATTATTGCATCCGCGTAAAATGCCTCTTTGATCAATTTCCCGTATAATCGCTCCAATATAGGCAGGGCTTTATATCCTAAGGCTTCAGCTGCTCGAAATTCATTTTTGTTAAATATAAGATGAAAACCTTCCGTCATGATGTACTCCGCTGATAAGAGATCCTTTGCCCGAGCCTTGACACTATCGACGGGTTCATCTAGTGGCTTTAAAATTACCTCCATCTTTTCGAAGTAACACGTACTCTCTCTCAATTCCTTATCCTCAGGGATGTGATCCCTTATGACAGCACGATAACCACCCTCCACAGGTATCAGCTCCATATGCGATGCCGGTAATTTGTTGTAGCTGGCCTCGGGATAAATAACTTCATAGCGTAACGGAGCGACAGAGCGGAACTCTGCCGAGCTCGTTCCTTTGCCATAAAATAAGCCTGATGATTTGCCTTCGGAATCATTTTCAAGCACAAGCTTGATCTCAACATTTTCAGATTGCTCTTTGCAGGATTTTTCGAGAGTTATTGATGTTGATTTTCCACTAAACACCTTCGTATCGGCGCTGGTTATTCAGGTGCAAGTAATGGTAAACAGAATGGCTGTCAAAACAATTAACATGCATTTGGTTGTGTGAAAAAATTTCATGGTCATGTGCCTCAAAAGTGACAATACTGAAATCGTGATTGGTCAGTACGTTAAAAAGGGATATCTTCCAGAATGTCCTCACCTGTTGTTAGCGATCCCGCAACCGAGTCCATTTTCGATCATGTGGTTTTGACGTAAGGTTCCTTTCTTCTTTCTTCAGATTCAGCCGTTCATCTTTTCCCT
>MHYB01000017.1:9218-39964 GCA_001824635.1 Planctomycetes bacterium GWF2_50_10 | reverse complement strand
GACTGCGGCAGTGCATAGAACCAGCCTTTGTACATTCTGCTTGGCACGAGGAAATCGCGTGCGCCTTCGGGAGTGCTCTTGCCCAGCATAGGCGTTTCGATCTCCCAAAAGCCATTTTCGTCAAAATAATCGCGTGCTATCTTTGCGACGCGATGGCGTACGCGAAGTTTATCCTGCATGACAGGGCGACGCAGGTCGATATACCGCGCTGTTAGGCGAACTTCCTCGGCCACGTTATTTGCGCCGTCGATTTCGAATGGAGGGGTCTTGGCGGTATTGAGGATTTCCAGGCTGTCGATGACGATCTCTATATCGCCTGTGGCCATGCGCGGGTTTTCCATGCCCTCGGAGCGGTGAGCTACCGTACCGCTGACGGCTATGACCCATTCGCAGCGAAGCGAGCGGGCGACTTTATGGATCTCCTGCTGGGTCTGGGGATTGAATACCAGTTGAATGAGCCCTTCGCGGTCCCGCAAGTCGATGAAAACCAGGTTGCCGTGGTCACGGTATGAATTAACCCAGCCTGCCAGGACTACCTTATTCCCCTGGTCGCTTGCGCGAAGCTGGCCGCATGTATGAGTTCTTTTGAGCATAAAATCCTTCCGTCCGGTGTATCTAAACACAGTAAAGCCAAGAAATTACTCGAAAAACGGAGTTTAGTCAATGTAAATGCTGTCCCTAAGGCATAACCAAAATGGTATTTGAGAGGGTAGGGTAAAATGATACAATCGCAGCGTAAGTTTTTTGGATTTAAGGAATTGTATGGCTTTTAAGAATCCCGCATGGCTCGAACATGCAGTTTTTTACCAGATTTATCCGCAAAGCTTTTATGATTCAAACGGCGATGGAATCGGCGATGTACCAGGCATAACCGCCAAGCTGGATTATATTGAAGCTCTGGGAGCAAACGCCATCTGGATCAATCCCTGTTTTGAATCTCCTTTTGCTGATGCGGGGTACGACATATCCAATTTTTACAAGGTTGCCTCGCGATACGGCACAATTTCTGACTTGAAAAAGCTTTTTAAGGCAGCCCACAAGAAGGGCATTCGTGTTATCCTAGACCTCGTTGCCGGCCATACCTCGATAGAGCACCCGTGGTTCAAGGCATCCTGCAGGCACAGGCAAAACAAATATTCCAACTGGTATATCTGGAGCGACTGGTGGACGGGCTTTGACGAAAAATCACGCATGGTGCACGGCTATGGCCAGCGTAGCGGAAATTATGTTACAAACTTTTTCTATTTCCAGCCTGCGCTTAACTATGGCTATGCGAATCCCGATCCTGCTAAGCCCTGGCAGTTGCCGATTGATCATCCCGACGTACTTGCGGTACGCGAAGAATTGAAAAAGATCATGCGGTACTGGCTCGATATGGGCTGCGACGGCTTTCGTGTTGATATGGCTTCGTCGCTTGTAAAGAACGATCCCGATTGGAAATATACGGGCCAGTTCTGGAAGCAAGTGCGCAGCATGCTGGATAAGGATTACCCCGAGGCGATACTTATTGCTGAGTGGTTCTACCCGCAAGCTGCCATAGATGCCGGATTTCATATCGATTTCATGGCGAACGGCAAGGACAACCAGGCTAAAGCATATTCATCACTTTTCAGAATGGAGAAGAACAGAACGCTATACAACGGCGGCGGCAATAGCTTTTTCGATAAGAATGGTCAGGGTGATATAAGCGTGTTCATGAATAGATACATTGAACACTATCAAGCTACACGCGGCAGGGGATATATAAGCCTTTATTCCGGAAATCATGATATTACTCGCATAAGCATAGGCAGAACGACTGATGAGCTTGAATTAATATTTGCGTTCCTGCTGACCATGCCAGGCGTACCTTTCATTTATTATGGCGACGAGATCGCGATGAAGTACAAACGGCTTGAATCAAAGGAGGGCGGCTATCATCGCACCGGTTCGCGAACTCCCATGCAATGGTCAAAAGAAAACAACGCCGGTTTCTCACAAGGCCGTACCCAGGATTTGTATTTGCCAGTAGAAAAGAGTGCAAATAATACGAACATTGCCGCACAGCTTAGCAACTGCTATTCGCTGCTTAACCGGGTTAGAAAACTCATTGATCTGCGCAAGGCTCAAATTGCACTTGGGGCGGATGGCAAATTTGAATGTGTGTACTGCAAGAAGGGGGCTTATCCGCTTGTTTATTGCAGAGCCAAAAATTCATCAACATATTTGATCGTTATCAACCCCGCAGGCCGAGATGAGGAAATTCGTATTACGAATTCATTTGACGCCGCATTTGCAAACATGGTCGCGGGCAGGGGAGTGATGGTCGATTTCACAAAGCGGCAGGTGCTAATCACAGCATCGCCTGTGTCTTACGCGATATTCAAACTGAGTAAATAAAAAAGGCCCTGATTGGGCAGGGCCTTTGAATTGCGAAAGAAAGGTATCAGCCGACAAGCTCGTCTATTGCGGCGATTATATCCTTTTTGTTTGTCAGGCCGACCCATTTTTTTGCTACCTGGCCCCCATTGAAAAGAATAATCGTAGGTATAGCGCTTATGCCGAACTCAATAGCCGCATCGCGATTATCGTCGGTATTTACTTTGCATACTTTGGCTTTGCCGGCGTAGGTGTTTGCGATATCTTCTACGATCGGGGCCAGCATCTTGCAAGGGCCGCACCAAGGCGCCCAGAAATCCACCAGAACCGGCATTTCGGAACCGTTGACAACATCATCAAATTGAGCATCTGTAAGTTCTATCACGTTACCGGCCATTGCCTAATCCTTTCAAATTCAGCCAAGTATGTATAAAATTCTAGTACAGCAGGGCGTTTGTGTCAAACCACAATTCTTTAATTGCCGGCAATATTCTCATCGGCTTCGCTAAAATCGGTATCAGCCTGTTCGTCAATCGGCTCTGTTTGCTCATCATCCGGCGTAACCCCAATGGCGTCGGTACCATCGGGTGTTTGAGCGGCAGCATCAGGCTGGGTTTCGGCCCTTTCGGCTTCGGTTGCGAGCATCGCTTTTCGAACGGCTGTTTCGGCGGGTTCTTCCGTTAAAGCCTTAATATAAATTTCGCCCAGCGATTGTTCCTGCTCGGCCCAGACTAGCTTTTCACGAATAAGTTCAAGCAGCCCCAAAAACAATCCAAGCAGCATCAGCTTGTTTGTCTTGCCTTCGAATATACGCTTGAATGACATTGCGCCTTCGGACTGTATCCGGTGCAGTATTTCGATCTGGTACAGATCTATAGGCGTATCGTCGGTGATGTGCTTATAAGCGGCACCGCGGCCGGTTGCCTTCATTATCGAATCGAACGCTTCAAGCAAATCCCAGATGCTTACCTGCTCAAGGTCAATTTCAGGCTCGGCATCAGGCCTGAGCTTATCAATGACACTCGACGGCCTTGGGTGGCGAAGACTCTGCTGGAGTGCGGAACCATCAAGCAAATTCGCGGCATCCTTGAATTTCTTATATTCAAGCAACTGGCGAATAAGCTCGGATCGAGGATCATCGGACGGCGCCGAATCCGCATCTTCTGCCTGCTCTCGCGGCAGGAGCATCGCGGATTTGACTTCCATCAGCGTTGCGGCCATCACGAGGAAATCGCCTGCAACGTCGATATCCATGGATTTGAGCATATCAATATATGCTATGTACTGCTGTGTTATATCGGCAATGGATATATCATAGATATCCACCTCGTCCTTGCGGACAAGGTACAGCAGCAGATCGAGCGGGCCGGCAAAAACTTCAAGGTTTACCCTGTAATCACTCATCAATTGGCTCGTCTGAATTGTCGTCGGCCTGATCCTGATTTAGTGAGGCTTCAAAATTTTCGATAACCTCAACGGCTTCGTCAAACCTCTCTGCCGGCACCTGGATCTCTATTTTGGCGAACTCCATCGCAGGATAGAGTTCCGCGATATTTGTACCCAGGATGAAAGCGGGGATCCCGGCATCGTCAAGGGCCTGCTTTGCCATGCTTGCGGTGACGTGGTCACTGTATTTTGCTACGACTACGGGGTTACCAGCCATTTTCAGCTCCTTAGTCCAACTGCGTTGCGGACTTCGTTTAATGTATTTCTGGCGATCGCTCTTGCCCTGGCGGCGCCATCGGCAAGGACTTTTTTGACGTAAGTTATGTCATTTTGAAGCTCTTGGCGTTTTTGCCTGTATGGACGGAAATATTCCATCATCAATTCAGCTGTGCGTTTTTTTACTTCGCCGTAGCCCATGCCGCCGGCTTGATAACGCTCTCGCCACTGGGTTAGTTCTTCAGGTGAGGCTACCAGCTTAAGCAGGGCGTAAACATTGCATTTATCCGGGTCTTTAGGCTCTTCTACGGGTGTTGAATCCGTAACTATTCGCATGATCTTCTTTTTAACAGATGATTCAGGTTCGAAGATTTCGATTGTGTTGCCGTAGCTCTTGCTCATTTTTCGCCCGTCAACGCCGGGTACCACGGCTACGGATTCGAGAATATGGTCGGCAGGGGGCTTGAGCAACTCGCCGTAGGTCTGGTTAAAACGCTCGGCAATGTCGCGGGTCACCTCAATATGCTGTTTTTGGTCGGCCCCTACTGGAACGATGTCGCTTTTGAATATCAGGATGTCCGCCGCCTGAAGAACCGGGTATGCGAAAAGACCGTGGTTTGCGCTGAGGCCTTGGGCAACCTTATCCTTATAACTTACACATCTCTGGAGCAAGCCCATCGGCGTTATGCACGAAAGTATCCAGGAAAGCTCAATTACTTCAGGAACGTCGGATTGCCTCCAGAAAACGGTCTTTTGGGGGTTTAGGCCAAGGGCAAGGTAATCCATGGCCACCTCAAAAGTCCTGGCCGCCAGGTCGTCCGGGGCCGGGTTGGAAGTCATCGCGTGGTAGTCAGCTATAAAATAGAAGCCATCGTTTTCATGCTGCAAGTGCAAGTGCTGGCGCATGGCGCCGAAGTAGTTGCCGATGTGTAGCTTTCCGCTGGGCTGGATACCTGATAATACGCGCAAAACCTGTTCTCCTTGCTAAAAACGCGGTATTTAGAATGCCAGAGCGTACCCTGCCCGCGGAGAAAAGTCAAGAATACTGAATTTTTGGGGGGTGACAGGGGGGTAAAATGGCATTAAAGGCCCCTGCCAAACCCATTTCGGCTGGTTATTTGGGCCAAAATACGCTTTGGGACATGCAGATTGTCGCTTTCGTCGAGGTAATATTTTACGTCCTGGGCGGCGTTTTCAGATACGGGCGACTCGGCTGGGTATCCCAAGGCGACTACACTATTTATATTCAGGTGGTCTGGAATAGCCAGCAGGGTCTTAATTTCATCGCGTTTAATGGCTCCCAGCCAGCAGGATCCGACGCCTTTGGACCAGGCGGCCAAAAGGATATTCGCTATAGCCGCGGCGGCATCCACCGAACAAGCCGTCACAGAAGAAATTTCAGGATTTGTAATTACGACAATATACGCGGTCGGGCGTTTGCCCGCGGGCGGATTTCTTTTGGGCGTGACGAAACCGGCCCAAGCGAGATTTTCAAAAAGCCGGGTGCAAAGGTCGGGGTCGTCAACAATGACGAACTGGAGGGGCTGCCGGTTTGCGGCCGAAGGTGCAAGGCGGGCGCAGTCAACTAAATCCAGCAAAAGCTGGGCGGGGACGGGCTGATCTTTGAATAAACGAATGGTGCGCCTAGTTTTTATAACATCGATGAAATCCATATATCCTCCATGATATCAAACAGGCTAGACGCTGCAAATACGCCAGCCTGAGGCCAATTTGAGCTGTTTTGCCTGAATGAAACATAACATATATTATGAGACCTTGGAAATATTTTATTTTTGCGTTCAGAAAACCGCGATCAATCGGAATTTGCAGTCAGATTAGCATGTTTTGGGATAGTTTAACAAGTTCAAAGTTCCAAGTTCTAAGTGCGTGAAAAGAAAGCCCATGATCTCGTACGAGTTAGGCGTTCCGGTTAAGGCAGCGTATGATTTTCAGGCCAGTGTATGTAGTCACAGTGCAATTTAAAATGAAAAGAACTGAATTCCCGCCTTTGTTGGAATGACAAGTCACTTCGAACGTACTATGAAAATCCATGCAAAATGCTCTGTTGAATTCTAAACCCACGGTTGCCACCGTGGGCTGGTAACACTCCTATGGGTTTAGTTTTGCGCGGCGGAATGTGCCAGGTATTCAAGGGTTACGGATGCCCTTTCGAGGAGGCCTAAATTTTGCAGGATGTTGGCCAGGGCTGGTGCGGTTGGCTGGTTGTTCAGTGATTGATTTAGATTTGATTCTATTGATCTTGCGGCGGCGGCGAATCGGTTGCGGTCCGTATACAGGACGGCTGTTTTGTAGTACATATCCAGCATGTCATTTTCAAGGGGGACATTTTCTGCAATGATATTGGCGGCCTGGGTTTTCTTTCCCATATCCCATGTGCAGACGGCTAATTTTGCCCGTGCCCGATTGAAATGAGGATTTAGGCTAAGTGCCTGTTCAAAGCATTTTGCGGCCTGGGCGAGATCGTTTATGCTCAGGAGCAAGAGGCCAAACCTGAAATTCGCGTCGGCATCGGCGGGATTTGCGGCAAGGTGATCGGCCTGGGCTTTGAAAAGGGCCTTTCGCATCGCATCTGGATCGACAGCGGATTCCAGCAGCGCATCGGCTTGAGCGAGCTGGGGATCATATGCAATTTTAAATTGCGCCATGGCCGCCTGGACGAACAGGAGTACCGTATTAGGTGTTATAGCTGAGGCAAGAGAAAGCGTTGAAGAGCATTCTTTATTTTTGCCGAGCATTTTTTGTGCATGGGCAAGGCCTACATAGGCATCTATTATTTCATCGTTTATCTCCATCGCCCGGGCAAAATGCCTGGAGGCGGAGACGAGATTTTCGTTTCGCAAGTTGCATGTGCCGACTTTAACGCAGGCCTGGAGACAATGAGGCTCAAGGGATAACGCATGTTCATACTGAGCAAGGGCCTCAACCTCCCTACCGGCCATTGAATAGACGTCGCCGAGTTTTACATACAGGTCTGCACGAGAAGAATCGGCAGCGAGATCATCTGTTAAAATTTCAATCGCCCTGTCGAATTCACCCGCCTCAATCGCCTGATCAATTTCATCAAACGATTCACAGTGGAAATTATCAGGATGGGCAAGAATGGCCTTGTTGAAGGCTTCCTGTGCATCGGCGTATTTCGCGAGATCGAGGTAAATAAATCCAAGCATGACGAGTGATTCGATATCTTCAGGTATTTCGCGTACCAGACTGTTATATTCATTTAAAACGGCATCAATACGATTGTGCTTTAAATGAATGGCCGAAAGCCGCTTGCGAGGCAGTTCGAGATGACTTTTGAATTTGAGTGCATCCTGGTAAAATTCAACTGCCTGTTCTTCAAGGCCAAGGCGTTCATAGCAGCTTCCAAGAGCGAACAATGCGATCGTGTTCGAAGGCTGACGAACGTAGACAGAATTTAGCTGTTCAATAGCTTCGCGAATACAGTTTTTATGAAGGCATATGGCTGCGGCAAGCATTCGGCCTACGACGCAATCGGGATTTTCAAAGAGATAAAAACCCAGTTTCTGCGAGGCGGCTTCAAGATCCATATTAGCAAGGCAATCCATGGCGGAATCGAAATCCTGCCGATATTTAGGCTGGACTGAGCTATCTTTGACGCAATCGACCCAGTGCCATATAAGATCAGCAACATTTACAACCAGAGCCTTGCCGAATATCTCAAGGAGCTTACTCATAGTCCCCATTTCCAATATACCATAATCAAGTAATGGAGGTATCGGCTCTTATGCGACTCGTCTTAAAAGGGAATTGATTATTGATTAATATTTAGTGATTATTATAGGGGATTAACCGCCCTGCTGGTTTTATCGGACGAAATTGTTTGCGGGTTGCGAGTTACGCGTTGCGGGTTTGAAGAGAAGAAGAACTACAATCGAGATCACAGATATGCTGCGGCTCGGAAAATTTCTAAAGCTTGGCCGCTAGAAATTCACGGATCGAACCGAGCATGGATTGTGCCCTGGTGAGGTTGTTTGCCATGTGCTCTTTTAGACCTTGAGATTTTGCGCTATCCTTAATATAGGCCAGGTTTGCCCGGACGTTGAGCAATGCGGCGTGAACTGTTGCGGAGGCTAGTTCGGCCCCTACCCCAAGATCACTTAGCAGATATGTGTTAGACTTTTCTTTCATGTTATTGAGATCTTCAAGAATGCCCAGAGCCACAGCGCTGATCTCCAGCGGGACGCGGACGCAGACGTCCATTGCCTCATCTATGCGAGCCTGTCGCTGCGGGTCGGCTTTATCGAGCTTGCGAGCATCAGAATAGAGGCTAAACGCGGCGATGTCTTCATCCAAGAGGCCGAGCATCAATTTTTGCGCATTAGCCAGTGATGAAAGATGAAATCGGCAATCGCTTTCAAAGCTCTTGTACTTTTCTTTACCTATGGTGAGATTGAGAACCATCTGGCCCATGCTCGATGCCAGTGCGCCTGTAACAGCTGCTATCGACCCGCCGCCGGGAACAGGATCGCTTGAATTTGCTTTAGCCAGGAACTGGTCTATCGTTAGCTTTGAAAACGCTGATTCGCTAGTCATTACTGCCCCCTTCCAGTTTACCTGCCTGTGCTTCGATCTCGCTGAGATACGCCAGCGTGCGTTCGAGCTTGTCGCTGAGGTGTTTGAGTTTGAGCATGGTTTTTACGCGCGTGATCAGTTCCCACTTATTAAGCGGCTTGGTCAGGAAATCGTCAGTACCTGAATCTATGCCGCGTTCGATATCGCCAAGTTCGTTTAAGGCTGTGACCATGATGATGGGGATATCGGAGGTTTTCGGATTGCTTTTCAATCGCCTGCAGACCTCAAAGCCGCTCATTTTGGGCATCATGACATCAAGGAGGATGAGGTCCGGCTCTTGTTTGCGGACGTATTCAAGCGCCTCTTGGCCGTCATGGGCCGAGGCTGACTGAATAGGCAGTTCCTCAAGATAAGCCTGGATGAGTTCAAGGTTCTGCACGTTATCATCAACAACCAGCACCAAAGGGATGGACTGGGTATCTTCGTTTACATTTGTCATCAATATTTCCTAAATCAATTTGGGGCATTATACTTGCCTGGGTGCATTACGTCCAGAGTTAAGCCTTATCGGCGGAGTACTGGTCGATGAACTGGCGAAGCTGGGGCTTTATAAAGATTTTTTCCATATCGACCATGGAAACCAATGCTTTCGCTGCTTTTACAGCCATTTCCATGGTATCTGCCTGGGTGTCGACGAAAAAGGTGGTCGAGCCGCGGAGTTTGCAAAGCCCCCCGCCGTCGCCGCCCATTGGGCCTTTGCGCATAGTAATGCCCTGGCCGGCCATTAATCCAAGCAATTCATCCAGAATACTTATAGAATCCATACTCAAGTTTAAACCTCTAAGCGGTCGATAATTATAATGTATTTTCGGCGTGACGGGAAGATGCCGTCTAAATTTTTTTAGGAGCCGCCTTGGAACGTATTCTGGACAGACGCAGGGCCTTGCATAAGCATCTTGCAAGCGCACAGGCGCAGAACGAACAGCTCAATTCGCAACTTGCCCAGCTTGGGGCACTTGCGAACATCGGGACGTCTACGTGCATGATAGCACACGAGATGAATAATATCCTTTCGCCGCTGGCGAGCTATGCTCAGCTGGCTCTTAATCACCCAGAAGATGCCGAGCTGGGCAAAAAAGCTCTTACCAAGACTGCGACAAACGCAATGCGGGCGGCAAAGATACTTGAAAGCATGCTTGCGATGGCAAGCGGCGAGCAGCAGGAAAAAAAGCAGTGCAGGGTGGCGCTGATGGTGCAGGATGTATTTACATGCCTGTGCAGGGATTTCAAAAAGGATCACATAGTTTTAGAACAGGCGATACCTGAAGACATCACGATAGATGTCATTCCGATACAGATGCAGCAGGTTTTCATGAACCTGATCCTCAATGCGCGCGACGCGATGCTCCCAAAAGGCGGCAGGCTCAATATCAGCGTTTCGCGAGACGGAGGCGCTATTGCGATCACTTTTTCAGATACGGGCAGCGGCATAGAAGCCGAAAATATGGACAAGGTTTTTGACGCGTTCTTTACGACCAAGTCGCATTCTACTGTTCTGGGCAAAAGCGGCGCAGGGCTTGGGCTGGCTTTCTGTAAGAAGATAGTCGAGGCGCACGGGGGCACGATAAGCGTTAGATCATCGGCGGGTGAAGGCTCAATATTCAGCATAATTCTGCCGCAAAAGGTTTAGCGACAAATACTAAATACATCGCACTGATATGATCACAAGGCCTGCGACAAACCTGCGGATAACAGAAGGGCACCAGCCGGAGGAGAGAGAGGAGAGCCAGTGCCCCCCCAAGTTTGTCTTATCAGCCAATTTCTACGACACTGTTGACAGTGCCGAATTCGTTCGAGACAACTTTATCTGCCTGGTCGTCTGTAACCCATGTGCCGTCGGCGATAAACTTATACTGGTGCTGGCCGGGTGCGAGGCTTAGCTTGGTTCTAAAGGAGCCATCCTTTGTTTTAACCATTTTGTTCGCCTTTGGGTCCCAGTCATTGAAGTCGCCGGCAACATACACTGTTTTGGCAGGTGCGCTTTCGAAAACGAATGTGACTTCCCCTTTTTTACCTTTACGAAGCGGCATATTTAAATCCCCTTTCACATTATATTCTAAGATGCCATTCTAATAGCAGCATTATAAGCTTCGAGACACTTGCGAGCGCTTTGGGTCCAATCGAACTTACTTAATTCGTGATTGGCGTGCTGTCTTAATGTTTTTGGAAGAGCGGGATATTTGAGAACGGCAGCTATTTTATTAGCAAGTTCATCAACATCCCAGAAATCGACTTTGAGAACATGCGTAAGGACTTCGGAAACACCGGACTGTTTGCTTATTATTACAGGCACGTCGTTACTAAGCGCTTCGAGCGGAGCGATACCAAACGGCTCGGAAACAGAGGGCATAACATATAAATCGGCCATCTGGAATGCGCGTTTGACGTCATCGCCTCGCAGAAATCCGGTAAAAAGCAGTTTATGTCCTATTCCAAGCTGGGCGGCGTAATCTATCATGCGATGGTACATATCGCCGGTGCCGGCCATGATGAATTTAACTTTGTCGACCATGTCGAGGACTTTTTTTGCGGCAGCAATGAAATATTCAGGGCCTTTCTGCATTGTGATGCGCCCCAGGAAAAGCACGACTTTTTCATCTTCCTGCTTGCGATCCCAGTTTATGATGCCTTCATAATTTACGGCATTATAAACTACATGGAATTTATCCCTTGCTACGGCATAATGGTCCATGCACATCTGCTGAGTGTACCTGCTTACGACGATTACCCTGGCGGCGCGGTGCATGCCCATTCTTTCGATGTGGTATATCCTGTCATTAGTATTCTGGCCGCAACGGTCGCGTTCTGTGCTGTGTACATGAACAACCAGAGGCTTATTTATAATATCCGCGATCGCGGTGGCCGCGGGAAATGTCATCCAGTCATGGGCGTGGATCACATCGAAATCATCGCTTTGAGCAACTCGGCAAGCAAGATCGGAAAACCGCTGTACTTGGCTGAAAAGATCCGAGCCGTAATGGCCGGCACCGATGGCGCTTATAGGATTTGCGGGCGTTTTGGAGCTTGCTGAAGAGGCACTTGTTGCAACTTTCGATTCGCCGGCGCCCACAGCAGCGGATACGTTTTGAGGATTTGAGTAGGGATACATCTCGACAGGTAAAGGATAAAATTTTACATTTGGAAGACTTTCGAGTTTATAGAATCCGCCTTTGAGCCGATCCCAATTTCCCTTTAACGGCCTGTTTGAAATAACACCCTGGGGCAGGACGAATGTTATGTCGGTGCCAAGTTCACTTAGGCCCTGTGTAAGGCCCTGGCAGGCGGTTCCAAGGCCGCCGCTGATATAAGGCGGAAATTCCCAGCCAAGCATAAGCACCTTCATATATTCCGGCCCCCCCGCTTGCCCAGGATTAAATAGGATCGGCACACCAAGGTCCCCCCCGAAAAACCCTGGCAGCCGTTAAATATGTAAAACAAACCCATCGGATCCCTCCCAGTTCTAAAAAGCTCAAAGTAGTATGGTCATGTATTTTCCATATATGATCATGCCATATTCGCCTGGCGTTTGCGATGCAAAATGTTGTATTGCTGCAAACTCTGCTCGTATAAAATTTCGCATATCTGATTTGAATCAAGCTTTACCTTGATCGCAGAGACATTCGCGAACGCTCCAAGCATCTCGGCAGCACAACAGCATACGGCGGCCTGTTCCATTCTGCGTTTTAGCCATTGGTTTCGATACTGACTGACGAACCATTTTTCGATGTCAGTGAGCACCTTGTGGTCGCAGCACTGGGCGAAAACCAGCACGTCAGCTAACTTTTTTACAGTGTTCTTTAAGCCTATTTTAGCCACAAATTCCCCCACACACACGGAAAGTAAAACAAACTCGTACCGGTGCCCTGTCACTCTCCTCGCATTGGTTTCGGCATGCATAAGGCCGTTAATCCAATACTTGTATGCTGAAATTTACACCCCTTTGAGGTTGCGAGATATAAGGAAGCTCCTGATTTGCAGCTTCGAAATCCCTTAAGATCGAAAATTTTCTGGGCAAAGTGGAATTTGGCTCGCTAATGCCGGGCACCAGGGCAATGTTGCGGGTCTGGTGGAACGCTAAACCTTCACAGCGAGTGAATTTTCGAAGTATTCATCGCCATTTGCGATGGTGTGAATAGCATTTCTGAGCTGGTCAAAAGCGCAATCTTTGAGAAGATAGCCTTTTGCGCCGGAAGCTTTGATGCCGTTGACGTAAAATTTTTCCCGGTGCATGGTCAGGGCGATAATTTTCATGTCGGGCATTTCAGACATAATCTTTTGCGTGGCCTCAATTCCGTTGAGTATAGGCATGGAAACATCCATAACTATCACATCTGGATTCAAGGACTTTGCAAGTTCACATGCCTCAAGCCCGTTCGAGGCCGCGCCAACTACATGAATGTCTTTGTCACGTCCTAAAAGTGCACTTAAACCGTCACGAAGTATCTCGTGATCATCAGCGAGTAATACACGAATGGCCATTTTACTTCCTTACTGCAAAAAACGTAAATCACAAACATCTAATGATAATGTAAATAACCCAACAGGTATAATATAACATCATTGCGTGCTTGGCGTGCCGTCTCAAAGCCTGATTTTAGACTTCGAAAAACCTGACTTATACAATCCTACTTACATCTCCAATGATGTAAGTCCCTCGCGCACAGCGTACTTTGTCAATTCGGCAACGCTGTGGATGTCGAGTTTTTCCATCACCTGGCGGCGGTGGGTTTCGACAGTTTTGACACTGACGTTGAGGTGTGATGCGATCTGCTTAGTTGATTTGCCTTCTGCAAGGAGTTGGAGCACCTCGCGTTCCCGCGGAGTAAGATCTATGGAAACCGGTCCGGCAACATTTGAGGGGGAATGCCTGACGAAATCTTCAACCACAATACCGGCTATGGCTGGGCTGAGATAAATTTTGCCCGCAACGACGGTGCTTATAGCCAGAGACAACTCGTCAAATGCACTGTCCTTGAGCAGATAGCCGGATGCGCCGGCTTCGAGCATTCTCAAGACGAAACGTCTGTCGGAATGCATAGATAAGGCTATAACTTTAATATTAGGGTTATCCTGGGTTATTTGTCGCGTGGCTTCGATTCCGTTGAGGTCCGGCATTCCAATATCTATGATCACAACATTGGGCATCAGTTCTCTAACGGAACTGACCGTTGTGCGGCCGTCACATGCTTCCCCGACGACCTGCATGTTAGGCTGTTTTTCGATGAGTGATCTAAGCCCGTCCCTTACGATTTTGTGGTCATCCGCTAGAAGTATCTTCACAGCCATTGTCAATCCCTTTCCTATACTAAAACCAACGGCACGGATACTATAACATCAGTGCCCCCACCTGAACAACTTTTAATTTCCAGGTTTCCCTGCAAATGATTGAGTCGTTCCCTTATATTAAACAGCCCAAAGCCGCTGTTTCCATGCAGCTTATGTGTGTCGAAACCTATACCGTCGTCTTTGAGCGTAATTTGAACCACATCTTCATTTCGACTAAGGCCTACAGCGATATTGCAAGCCTTGGCATGTTTGATGACGTTATGCATCAGTTCCCGGACGATCTGGAAGAGCAGAATTTTAAGATCGTCGGACATCGGCTTGGGGCTGCTGTCATTTTCGAATTTACATTTGATACTATGCGAATTCTGCACAGACTCGCATATCCATTCTATCGCAGCTTCAAGCCCGAATTCATATAGAACCGGCGGACTCAACTCGCAGGTCAGAGTGCGAGTATAGCTTATAGCGTTTTCCAGATGGCTTCGTATTTCGTCGAGTACTGCATGCGTACCCGGCTGGGATTGTTCCTTGATCACGCCAAGCTTGATCTTGGCGATCGCGAGGAACTGGCCCAGACCGTCATGGAGTTCTTCAGAAATATGTCTTCTGAGCTTTTCCTCAGCAAGGGCGATTTGGGAACTCATTTTGCGAAGCTGCTGCTGGTATTCATTTATTTTTTCCTCGGCAGCTTTTTGCTCGCTGATATCTCTTCCAAGGACGATAGTGCCTATCGAGGCCCCTGCCGCGTTATGGAGGCGGCGCAGGTTCCAGCACATCGCCTTAACCTGCCCCGAACGCGTGCGCATCGTGGTTTCATAATTGTCAAGCACAATGCCGTTTTCAAGTGCCTCAATGGCCGGTTTTATAGAATTTTCATAATAATCGCTCCTGGGATACAGCAGTCGCCAGGGGCGGAATTTTCCTATCATATCCTCCCGACTGTAACCGGTAATATTCTCCGCAGCCCTGTTCCACAGGACGATTTTGCCGTCGGTGTCCATGACGGTAAGAAGTATGTCGGCGCCGTCGATAACAGTCTGGCGGAACTGACTTAGGGCACCGATCTCCTCCTGGGCGATTTTGTTTTCGGTAACATCGAGCAGGGATAATATAAGCAGTTCGACTTTGCCCTGTTGATTTGAAACGGGAACAAGCGTCCAGTCCCAGTATGTGGTGCCGTGGGGGCCCACTGCCCTGGCCATGGGTTTGGCGTGTGCGCGGTAAGGCATCGCGGTAGAAAGCACTTTTTGAAAAATACTTTCATTTTCAACATTGGGATAAAGCTGGAAATAGCTCTTGCCCGCGAAAAAACCCATATCTTGGGTATGCGCACTGGCATATTCGGAGTTGACGCGTACGAAATTCACATTTTTATCGAGAATGGCCACCGGATACGGGGCATGCAGAAAAAAGGCTTCCAGTATCGCCGATTGTTCAATTAGCGCTTCTTGTGCCCTCTTTCTGGAATTGATCTCCTGGTACAATTTTTTGTTGGCTATTTCAAGCTCGCTTGTGCGTTCGGCGACGATCATTTCAAGGTTATAGCGATGCTTTCTTAATTCGGCCTCGACGCGTTTTTTTTCTGTAATGTCATAAAACATCAGTGCCGTAGCGATGTTTTGGCCGCTGTGGTTCCGCACCGGAATACTGCTTGAGAGTATCGCAAGTGATTTTGAGCCGGAAGCTATCCGAAGTTCATAATCCCGCACCTCCCTGGCACTACCGAAGGCGTCCAATAACACCCCGGCGCCGCCTGGGCCGGTTTTTTCAATTTTTGCAGCCAGGCACTGCCAGAATTCCGAAAATGTTCTTATCGGGAAAAGAGGCTGGCCAAGTATTTCGGCCATGAGGCGGTTTGTTAAAATGATATGCCCGGTCTCGTTTTGTACAATAGCAACGCCAGCGACCATCTGATCGACAACCGTCTCAAGGAGCAGCCATCTTGATTCGACCTGTGATTTGGCAAACTCCGCCTCGGTACGCTGTTTATTCAACTGTTCATTGCTTAATTTGAGCCTGGCCTGCTCACTGCTTAGTTCATTTAAAAGATTATCCCGCTGCCGCATGTATGTGAGCCTGTCGGTGATATCATGGACTATCGAATAGAGCAGGTCCTGGCCGCAGGCATTTAGTGAACCGCTGTATACTTCAACGTCGCGGACCTTGCCATCTGCAAGCTTATGGCGAAAGTTGAAAAAATTATGTTTTTTCTGGGCAGCCTTGACCATTTCGGCCCTGACTTGCTCCTGGCCGAGTGTGTTGATATCCCATATTGCCAGTTTAAGGAACTGCTCGCGGCTGTAACCATAATATTTTTCTGCCGCAGGGTTTGCGTCGACAATCTTGCCGGACTGGCGATCAATTATCAGCATGCAAATATGTTCGTTTTGAAAAATGCTGCCGCATGAATTCTCCTGGCCGCAGTTTTGGCAGGAAACGAGTAAATTGGATTTGGAGGACGCGAACATGCCAGTGCATGCCTTGCTAAGTTCCAATTTATCTTTCTCGCTGATATTGTTGAGAAAAGTGCCCGGCTGATTTTGTAAATCCATGCCTCACCGCCCTTAAAAACCACCATCTTGGTCTACCAAGACGATGCAAATGGCTCTTTCTGAGCCCCCGCGAGTACAACCCCAAACTATAACTTTTTTCGTGTAAACCAAAATTATACAAAGATTGTTTTATACGGGCAAGCAATAAATAGGCGATTAAATTTGTCTACAGATTGTGCTGTCCGTCGAAATTTAAAAATTGTCCGGGCCTTGATTGCCGGTGTATAATATTTTAGCCTTGACGTTAAGGACCCCAGCGGGTTAAATAACCCGTCTTTTGCGAGGGTGTAGCTCAGTAGGTAGAGCAACGCACTTTTAATGCGTAGGTCTTGGGTTCGAGCCCCAACACCCTCATTTTCACTTTTTCAGGTAGCCATCGCTCAATCATTCTTCCAGAAATCATCTTACCGCGGCAAAACTGCTGAAGCGGCTACTGTTTTTCTCAAGAAGCATTAGCTTTTATTAAAGATGGGTCAGGCTGGGACGTGACGAACAAATAGCGGGAGGGATTTTTCGTATTGGCCGTCAATTGAGAGGTCAATTGAGTATGGGCCGAGTTTTGGGAGCTTTAGCCCGTTGAGATTCAGGATCAGGTTGACGCAGGCGATGGGTTGGTCTGGGCCGATCCGGAAATTTACCTGGCCATCGAGGTTGGGGATTATTGCAGTGCCGTCTTCATCAACAAATGCTATGCGGACTTTGTGCTCGCCTTCTTCAGTACGGTCGAAGCGGACTCTGAGGGCTACGGCGCAGAGGGGATGGACTGCGGGAAGATCTTTTGCGAAGAGGGTATCAAAGGCACCGAGGACGTTCAATTTGCCGGCTGATTCGGTAGCGGCGTCGCAAAGAATAAAGGCTTCTATATTCATTTCAGAACTCCTAATTGCCCACTGCTGCGGGGTACATTTAAGATCAAAACTTGCTAATACTATAACCTCTGGGTCAGAGTTGGCAAGCCCATAAAGTATTTCTGGGCTATTGAAATCAGGCGAGGGTTACGGGTTTTCGAGCATTGCGAAGCTTTTTGGACTGTGGTAAAGTGCGAACTCGAAAGCAGAATTTTAATAATAATAGTCTAGGCGGGATTTTTCAATGGCCAAGGACAGAGAGATTTTTTCGCTGGTGGAGGAGAAAGAACAGGAAGCTGCTAAAACCGGCAGGCAGGGGCTGATAATTCAGCCAGGGGCACTGGGTGACTGCATTTTAACGCTGCCCGTAGCGCGGTTTTTGAAACAATCGCTAGATCTGGGGACTTTGGCGATAATGGGGAATATGGATTTTTTGGCAGCGATGCTGGGGAGGACGTGCGTCGATAAAATACGTTCGCTGGAAGGGGCAGGAGTTCACAGGCTATTTGAGGCACGGGGGCAGTTCAACTTGGGGGATAAAGATCCCCTGCTCACGACATTTATGCCTTACAGTTGGATAATAAGCTTTCTGGGCGAGGCTGGGTCGGATTTTGAACAAAATCTGTTATTTGCGGCCAACTGCACGCACAGTGCGGAGGTGGGTAGTGTTCGGCTTAAGGCGGATGAGGAATACGCGGGGCACATAAGCCAATTTTATATGGACGAAGTTTGCAGAGAGCTGCCGCATCTTGAGCGGGAAGAGGCAGATTTAAATGCGGTTCTTATTTTGGCCGGTCATAACGACGTAGTGAAGGCGCAAATGCTGCTGGACAAGCTGGGAGTGGATGAAGGTAAATTTGTTCTGATGGCCCCAGGGGCGGGATCGGTATTAAAATGCTGGGGTAACGAAAACTTTGCCGCTTGTGCCAAAGCCTCGCTCGATGCGGGTTTTACCCCCGTTTTCGTGATCGGGCCGGCGGAGATCGACAGAAAAAACATAAATACGGAGATGCTGGGCATGTTTGGCCCGGTTATAGAGTGCCCCTCTTTTTCGGAACTGGTCGGGCTGTGCTCGCTTTGCAGGTGTTATTTGGGCAATGACAGCGGGTTAAGTCATCTTGCCGGGGCGGTTGGGGCACAGACGGTGGCAGTTTTTGGCCCGACGAGTGCGAGAAGATACAGGCCTTTGGGGCCTAAGGTGACGGCAATTGAGATGGGGGCGGAGGGATTCGGGCAGGTAAATCCGGAGCAGGCGGGGCTTGTATGTGCAAAAATGTTTGAACAGCTGGGCAATTGACGTTCCTGGGACTTTAGAATATAATAAATAGTTTGTAAATTTGATAAACCCTATGTTTTAAAACCAAGGACACGGGCTCGGCGGCCGTGGCATATGAGGATCAGATGCAGGCGAAGACATTAAAGGAACTGGCGGCGCATGTTGGCGGGCAGATAATTGGCAACCCTGATGTGCTGATACATTCAGCTTCAACATTAGCACGCGCGGGGGCGGGACAGATCAGTTTTCTGGCCAATGAGAAATACGAAAAGCAGCTTGGGATTACAGCCGCAAGCGCTGTGATAGTCAAGACACAGGCTGATATAGCCCTCGATCAAATAATCGCAGAAGATCCATATTACGCGTTCATGCAGATAGTGGTGTTGCTGCACGGGCACAGGAAGCACAAGGCGGTTGGGATAAGCCCCAAGGCATCGGTCGCGGATTCGGCCAAGCTGGGCGCGGATTGTGATGTGCATGATTTCGCGACGATATGCGATAACGCAAAGCTGGGCAGCGGATGCAGAATTTACCCTGGCGCTTATGTGGGTGCAGATGTCGTAATGGGCGACAACTGCGTGCTTTATGCCAATGCGGTAATATATGACGGCTGCAAGCTGGGCAACGGCGTTATCGTCAACGCAAATTCAGTCGTGGGCGAGGACGGATTCGGCTTTGCCACGCACGACGGAAAACATCATAAAATACCGCAGGTCGGTGTAGTGGTGATTGAGGACGATGTCGAAATAGGTGTTTGCTGCGGGATAGAACGCGGCACGCTTGGAGACACTGTGATCGGGTCGGGTACGAAGATCGGTGACTCTGTGACAGTCGGGCATGGCTCGAAGATCGGGTCAAACTGCCTGCTTGTGGCGCAGATTGGCGTTGCCGGATCGACCACCATCGGGAATAACTGCATAATTGGCGGACAGGCCGGGATTGTCGGCCATGTAACAATAGGCAACAATGTTACCATAGCCGCTAAATCCGGCGTGATAAACAGTGTCCCCGATGGGATGACGCTGGTTGGTGCGCCGGCAATAGATGCCGCCAAGGGACGGCGTGCATACAGTATGATCGAATACCTGCCGGACATGAAACAATCGATCAGGCGGCTTGAAAAGCAGCTCGCGGAATTAAAAGCGGCAAACGGACAGCAAGCGGGAAGCGATGGAAAGTAAAACTTTGGGCCTGATCGCGGGCAACGGGCTTTTGCCTTTGTTGGTGGCGCGCGGTGCCAAAAAAGCGGGGCTTAAAGTTGTCTGCGTGGGTCTGGCGGATAATCATGACACTAAGCTGGCGGGCGAGGTGGATGAATATTGCACGGCGGCATTGGCTCGGCCGGGAAGCTGGATACGCAAGCTTCGCAGGCATGGAGTCGGTAACGCGATAATGGTTGGGTGGGTAGCCAAGCGGAAGATTTATACGCCGTTTAGAATTTTGCAGTATCTGCCTGACTGGCGGGCGGTGCGGATATGGTATTTCAGGATGCGGGGCATGGACAGGCGAAATGATACGCTGTTGTGCGCCCTTGCGGATGAACTTGCTTCTGGAGGTGTTGTGCTGATGGATTCGACAACGTACTGTAAGGAACATTTTGCTGATGCTGGTGTTATGACCAGGATCACTCCGGCGGCTGGGGTTAAGGACGATATCGAATTCGGGTGGGATATAGTAAAGAAACTTGGACAGCTTGATATCGGCCAGGCAATAGCTATAAAAGAAAAAGAGATCATCGCGGTCGAGGCCATAGAGGGTACTGCCCAGATGATCGAACGCGCGGGTCAGTTGTGCAAAGCCGGCGGGTGGACACTTATAAAGACAGCTAAGCCCGGCCAGGATATGCGATTCGATGTGCCTTGCATCGGCGAAGAGACTATTAGATCGGTAGCTAAGGGCGGGGGAAAATGCATAGTTGTTGAGGCTGGCAAGACATTGTTGCTGGATAAACCCAGGACCATAGCCGTGGCGAATGAACTTGGCATTTCGTTAGTTGGACACTCAGGCTGAAAATGAGCAGGCGCGAGGATTATATTTGGGTGAAGAGTCCCCCCTGCCGAATGCTGATACATAAAGAAATCGCTTCGACCGAACTGGGGCAGCATATCTGCGGCGGATCCATAGAACTTAGCAAACATTACGCGATGGAGCAGGTGGAGGCATCGGAAGCGGCGAGGGTTTATAAGTTTTCCACGGGATCAGCATCATTTTATTTTAAACAACATCTCTTGCGGGATATTCGTGACAGGTTTAAATTTCTGCTTAGGAAAAGCAGAAGTATGCGGGCGTTTGAGGGGGCGATGATCCTTGAGGAAAATTCGTTTAATGGACCGGAGTTTGCGGCTGTGGTGGAGCGAATGGCTGGGCCTGTTTGTATTGAAAATTATACGGTGACAAGGGAATATGCCGGCGGCGTAAACGTGCGGGAGTTGATGCACGATTGCGCAGCCGGAAAGACTATCTCAGCTTCGAGCAGGCGGGGGATGATAGCGGCATTTGGGCGATTGGTGGGCAAAATGCACGCGGCGGGCATATGCCATGGCGATCTGCGGCTTGGGAACGTACTGGTTAGAGACAACGGAGGGGTATATGAATTCGCGATGCTTGATAACGAACGGACTAAAAAATATAAAACGCTGCCTCGCAAGATGCGGATAAAAAATCTTGTGCAGATCAATATGAGCAGAGAATATTTTACGCGGGTTGATGCCATGAAGTTTTGGAAGACTTATACCGAGCTAAATTCGGCAGATGGCTGCCTGGCAGAGCAAATTGATGCGATAACGAGCAAAAGGCTCCGCTTAAAAGCCGACAGACGCCCAGCTACCAAAGGCCCGGATGCAATTTGAATGATGCCGCGGTTAACCATGCCAGCGATTTTAAATTCGGGTGCTGATTGAATGATTGTTTGAGCATGGCCAAAGCTTCAAGGCGAAGGCCTTGGCGGACGGCGCAAGCGCCCGCGCGATAAGCTTCCTTGCTGAGGCGGGCCATGGCACGGTCTCGCGGAATGATATCTTTGCCGCCGAGGTTGTAGTAGAAATCTTCGAGGACATCAAGTTCCATTTTTCGCCAGGCGTAATTGCGTTCGGCGGCATTGCCGGAGTGGCGGCGTTTTTTGAATGTGGGCTTTTCGACGCCAATGAATTTGTATTTGAGCGAGAGATTCAGGAGGAGCTTGTAGACGGCACACCGCTTCATCTGGGCATTGAACCCCCCTGCTTCTTCATAGAGGCGTTTTGCGATAAGGTTTCCGCAGGTGTGGACGTAAATAAATTCAAAGAGTTCGGCAGTTATGAATCCTGATGGCAGTGCAGGCAAAGGCCGGGGCATATCGTTTCCATTTTCATCGATGCCGATATTTGAGCCATAGGGGATAACATCCGGGCCGTGCTGATTGATGACGTTCATCAGTATTTCGAGAGTATAGGGAAAAATGAGGTCGTCTGAATCGACGAAGGTTATGTATTCACCTTTTGCCAGTTCAATGAGCTTGTTGCGGCATGCCTGCTGGCCGCAGTGATCGATTTTGTGATAGCGAAGATCATAACCGGCGCGTCGAACAACATCTTCGGTAGAGTCGATTGAGCCGTCATCGACGACGATTATTTCGTAATCCTTGTATGTCTGCGCAAGTATGCTGTCTATTGCGTGACAAATCAAGTCCTTGCGATTATAGGTCGCTATACAAACGCTTACTGTTGGCATGAATTTGTCAGCCTTTCTTTGGGACGGCGTTTGGGGATTGATGGAGCTGGGAATAGAGTTGGCTGAGCTTTTGGGCAACGAGTTCGTGTGAGAAGCAATTTTTGATGCGGTCTCGGCCAACATTGACAAGTTTTTGCCGCTGCTCTAGTGAAAGGTGTGCAATGCGTATCATTGCGTGTGCCAACTGTGCCGCGTTTGCCGGTTCGACCTTGAGGCCGAAGTTATCGTCAGGAATGATCTCAGGAATGCCGCTTCCATTTGTTCCGATGCAGGGAATGCCCGATGCCATTGCCTCCAGCATCGCTCGCGGAATGCCCTCCGAGATAGAGGACATGACAAAAGCATCAAAAGCTTTAAGTACCTGGGAAATATCCCCGCGTTTTCCGAGGAAGATGACTGAATCAGCAAGGTAAAGCGATGCGGCTTGTGTGGCGAGAGCGGACTTGAGCGGGCCATCGCCGGCAATCACAAGTACGGCATTTGGCACGTTTTTTTTAACGGTGGCAAATGCTTCTATAAGGAATTTCTGGCCTTTTGTCGGGACAAGCCTGCCGACGGTGCCGAATGCGAAAACAGAGGGCGAAAGGCCTATAGCGGCTTTTGCGTCGGCCGCGGAGCCATTGGGTTTTGAATAGTAATCATACTCAATGGAGTTGCCTTCGGAAAATACTTTTGACGGATCGACGCAAGGATTCGTGGCGATTATGTCGTCTCTGACGGCCTGACCCACCGCGATCATTTTGGCGACTCGCTTGAGTATAACCATGTTGATGAGCTTACGTCGCCAGTTCCTTGTGCGGGAAATACCGTGGACTTGTGAGATCACGACGGGAACGTCGGCGAGCATGGCGGCGAGTGTGCCGATTACGGTGGGCTTGTGCTTATGGCAATGGATAATATCTACACGGTTTTCTTTCAGAATCGATGCAAGTTTGCAGACCGCACGGATGCCGGCGAAAACGCCGCGTACTTCGGAATCACTGATGTAGAAAACGTTATATCCAGCCTCTTCGAGTTCATTGGGTTCATCACTGAGTTTTTCAAGGAAAACGCAGATTGTTTCAAACCGGTCCGGGTCGAGGCGTTTGAATACGCCGAATCGCGAAGGGGTGCCTCCATCAAAATCTTCGAAAATGCGAGCAATAAGAATTTTTTTTTCGTTCATACAACGTTGCCGGGTAATTAGATGCAGGCAATCCTTTTATAACAAGTTCAAAACTGGGGCGGTCAGCGCCGGCTGTACATCATTTCATAATAGTGTTTATAATCGCCTGATGCGACATTTGCAAGCCAATCACGATTATCACAATACCATTGGATAGTGCGGACTATGCCCTGCTCGAAGGTTATTGATGGTTTCCAACCAAGCTGGTTCATCGTTTTGGACGCGTCGATTGCGTATCGCCGGTCGTGGCCGGGGCGATCCTTGACGAAACTGATAAGCGATTTTGGTTTTTTAAGCTGATCAAGGATGAGCGACACTACATCAAGATTGGTCTTCTCGTTGCAGCCGCCGATGTTATAAACTTCGCCGGGCCTGCTTTTGGTCAGCACTGCCCAGATGGCGGTGCAGTGATCGTAAACATAGAGCCAGTCTCGCACATTGAGGCCGTCGCCGTAAACGGGAAGAGGTTTATCATGCATCGCGTTGTGGATCATCAGCGGGATCATTTTTTCGGGAAATTGATACGGGCCGTAGTTGTTTGAGCATCGCGTAATATTGTACCGCAGGCCGAAGGTATGGCCAAATGCCCGGACAAAGTGATCCGCACTGGCCTTTGATGCCGAATAAGGCGAATTTGGTTCAATAACGCTGTTTTCAGTGAATTGCCCCTGCGGCCCCAGCGAACCATAGACTTCGTCTGTTGATACCTGGAGAAAACGCTCGATGTTCCTGTCGCGGGCCGCTTGTAACAGAGATAGCGTACCTTCGACATTGGTACGAACGAATTCAGCATGGCTGATGATTGAACGATCAACATGACTTTCAGCTGCGAAGTTGACGATGCGGTCTATTGAATGTTCGTCAAGCAGCTTTTTTACGAGATCGACGTCGCAGATATCACCTTTAACGAAGGTGTGGTTAGGCCGGTCGAGATAGCCGGTGAGATTTTCGAGATTGCCGGCGTATGTGAGTTTATCCAGGTTGACAAGCGACACGTCTTTGTGCTCATCGAGTACCATGCGAACGAAATTGGCCCCGATAAAACCCGCTCCACCGGTAACAAGTATTTTCATTGTGTTTGCTCCAGGTAGTTAGTCAATGATTGCTGCCATGTTTTAATTTCAGTTTTTAATATCGACCTGATCTTCGAGCAATCGAATCTGCTGTTGAGAGGCCGCTGGACGGCAGTTTTGAACTCGCTTGAACTGCAGGGCAAGATTTTGGCTCCCAGCCTCAGCTTTTGTGCTATGAACTGCGCTGTCTCCCACCTGCTGGCATAACCGGAACTTGCGTACAGATAAAGGCCTTGCGGTTTGGTATCGAGCATGTCTGCGACCATGGCGGCGATCTCGGCTGTTGCCGTTGGCGATCCGATCTGGTCATCGACTACTTTTATCTCGTTTTTCGACTGGCATGCGGCAATGATCTTTTTTACGAAATTGTTTCCGCTTTGACCGTATGTCCATTCGATGCGAATGACACTATGCTCTATACCGACCTGGGCAAGAAGTTCTTCGCCGAGGAGCTTGCTTTGGCCGTAAACGCTGAGCGGATTGGGCACATTGCTTTCGGTGTAAGGCCGATCGAGCGTGCCGTCAAAAACAAAATCCGTTCCGAAATGGAGTAGCCAAATGCCGGAATCTTTGCACAGTTGAGCCAATCGCCCGACAGCATGACCGTTGACCTCCATAGCCAGATCAGGCTGAGCCTGTGCTTTTTCGACATCAGTATAGGCAGCGCAGTTGATCACAGCGGCAGCGTTCTTTATAATCGGCGCAAGCCTGACGGTATTTGCAATATCAAATTCGGGCAGATCCAGGATGCGGTAAGGCACAGATATTGCGGAAAGTGCGCGGCCAATATCGCTGCCGAGCATTCCTTTGCCGCCAAGTATTGCAACTTCCATGTTTTTGGTCATTGCGATCATTAGCCGTCTTTTCTGGTCCAATCGTAAGGAATATTGTTATCGTGCGGATGAGTGCGAAATTCATCCGGGCTTTTGTAGTCGTACATTTCGGAGACTATATTGATTATGTATGCCTCATCAGTGCCCACGCACATCCAGCCATGCTGAATTTCAGGCGGAATGCGTACCAGCCCCGGGCAGTGCTCGCTTAGATACAATTCATTGACAGTGCCCGCCGTTGGCGAATTTTCACGCGCATCGAACAGCCCGATCTTTACAGTGCCTTTGGCGACGTAAAAATGATCAGTCTGCTTTTTATGAAAGTGCCATGCTTTAACAATGCCGGGATATGTGGTTGTAAAATACACCTGTCCGAATTTTTCAAACCACGGATCATCTGCCCGCATTATTTCGCCAAGCCGCCCGCGTTCATCAGGAAGTACCTTCGCGCGGCGTGTAGCTACGCCGTCAATTAGCTTGCCCGACGAGCGGACGATAAGGCCTTCATCAATATGGACAGCCCTAAGGGGCAACAGCTCTTTGCTCATAAAGGCGGCTCCCGCAAAACGAGTTCGTTAACTTTGGCCAGCGATTCGAACGTGCCCGCGTCTGACCACCAGCCTGTAAGCATGTCGAAATGCAGCTGGTTTTTCGTTATATAGGCATTGTTCACATCCGTGATCTCAAGCTCTCCCCTGCCAGAGGGCCTGAGCTTGCGTATCATATTGTAGACATCCGCGTCGTAAAAATAAATGCCCGTAACGGCAAAGTTGGATTTGGGTGCCCTTGGTTTTTCCTCGATCGAGATTACCCGTCCGGAATCGACTTGGGCGACCCCGAACCTGTGCGGGTCGTGTACTTCCTTAAGCAGCACGCGAGCACCAAGCCCCTGCTTCATATAAGAAGCCACATGGTCGGCAAGACTCGACTGGAAGATGTTGTCGCCGAGTATTACTGTAACCGGGTCGGAACCGGCGAAGTTTTCCGCCAGAGCCAGTGCCTGGGCGATCCCACCTGCTTCATCCTGGACTTTGTATGTCAGACGGCAGTTGAACTCTTTGCCCGATCCGAGAAGGTTTACCACGTCCCCCATGTGCTCGACACCGGTAACGATGAGAATTTCATCAATCCCAGCGGTAATGAGCTTGGCAAGCGGGTAATACAGCATCGGCTTTTGCCCCACCGCCAGCAGATGCTTGTTGGTAACCTTTGTCAGGGGCCACAGCCGTGAACCTGTCCCCCCCGCCAGTATAATGCCCTTCATTTTCAATTATTTCTCCTTAGATTAACTTTCAACCCCAATTTCAGATCGAAGCAAATCCAGAATTCCTTGTTAAACCGGGATTTTATCATATCAGTATTGCCGATTCAATTCTATCCTTAACAGGATTGTAAATTACTAAAGTAATTCATTTTATAAATGAATATTCGCGTCTGGCTGCTACACCGTTCATGTCCCCAGTGGTAATTTTGAATTTTATTATTGAGCATCGCAGGCTTTGGCTGGCTGATTTGAAGCTATAAGCGTGTTAACTCAGGCTTTGAATATATCAGATCATGCCTCAATTTAGCCATTTGAGGCTTGAATTGATTAGTATTCAATATCGAATTCCACATTCAACGCAGCAAAAATCTTTTTCCAGCCTTAAAATGTCTTATTCAAATCTTCGTTTTTCCAATTGTAAGCCTTAAATATGCGATCTAAAGCTTCAAATGCCGCATTCGAAGCATGGAAAATGAAATTTGAAGCCTCAAAAGCCGTATTCAAAGCTTGAATTACGCAATTTCAAGTCTCAAATTGGCCAGTCAAAAGCAGTCATATGGCTTTTTTCATGCTGAAATCAGCGTTTTTTTCTAAAATAGCCCTTTTGGGTGCCAAAAGCATTCCCATGCGGCAGGCAATGCCTTTTATAAGGGCCTCGCATACAAAACGAAAGCAGGTAAAATACATTTTACGCTTTAAAAAATGCGTAATTCCTGCAATTAGTACCTTCCTTGCCTCCCCTGCTGCGGGAGCAGACTCAAGAAGCCACTTGTTTTGGGCAAAAAACTTGCCAATTTGAAAATATCTCTTCCAGAGTAATGCCGCGGTATAATCATGGCTGTGAAAAACCCGGGCTTGGGCGGCATAATATACACCGTAACCCGCATTGATAGCTTTGGCCGCAAAAAGCATATCTTCGTTTGTACCCACGCCCTCCTGGAACCCGCCAAGCTTGTCAAAAATATATCGGCGATAGGCTGCGCAGGAATTAGAACAGAAATATGTTTTTATTCCCAATACAGGGAGGTCGGCTTTGGTTTTGAGCCTGGACTCGCTGGGATAATTGAAATTCCTGTTGAATGCCTCAATTGGATCTGCACTTGGTTTTGGAATCTGCCTGCCGTAGCTGACGGCGATCGCAGGGTCGCCTATCAATGGTCGTACCAGTTCAGCTATCGTATTTTCATCCGCACACACCGAATCCTGTGTAAAAAACACCAAAATATCACTTTGTGCAAGCCTCGCCCCTAAATTGCGTGTAGCTCCGTGATTAAAATCCGCATGATTAATTCTATGTACTCTGAGATTAGTTTGGATAGGCAATTCAACTTGCTTTTGAACGGGCGATGAATCAATGATCAGTATATCGCATTTCGCGGTCAAAAATTCAAAAGCTTCTAGCGACCTGCCAAAAGCCTCACCAGCATTGCAAACGGGAATAATTACAGTGTACGTCGCCATCTTATACATTAACCAATACTGCTTTATCTTGAGCCAATGATGCGTTCGCCGGTGCGGTAACACTGATGTATTTAGAAATCATTGCCAAAGCAAATACCTGGAAAATTATTGGGAAGTAGAAAATCATATTACTGAAAAACAGAAGGATTAGAGCAGTCATATAAACAGAGTAGCAGGCAGCATACCCAATCCCGTAATTTTGGTCACACCTGACCTTAAGCCAGGCTCCAATTACGCCATAAAGGATGTTGACCAAAATGATCCCTGTCCATCCGAAATCAAGATAAGCTAGGCCAAGGTATGTGCACGCAGTATTCCTTTTGTTGGGCCTGAACTGGGCAGCATATTTTTTCCATCCATCAACCTTAAGAGGCGCAGGCACACTGGAATTAAGCAATTGCCTGCCCCAGCAAAAATTTTCATTTTTTTCGATATAGCTTAAAAGATTGGCAGATGGCATAGAAATATAAGATAAGCACCAGAGCATCGAAGTAGATTTTGAAGCATACTCTGAACGTATCTGCATGGCCCGTTTGAAAACTGCATCCCCAGTACGGATTTTCCCAAGGTAACCTATTGAAAAGAACATAAAAGCGGAGGATACGCATATCGTGACAACAAGGTGAAGCACGGTTTTAAAATTCTTAGAAGCAATAATAAACCCTATGAACTGAACTATTATAAAAAACAGTGCGGCCCTGCTCAGGTATAACCAGGCGACAGCCAGGCAGAAGAACTGGACAGACAGCCGCAAAAGCACCTTTTTTTCAAGGCTTGCCAGCATGCACATTATGAAAAGCATAGGAAAAAGAACGCCTTTAAATCGGCCATATTGTTTGTAATTTTTTACTTTGTACCCGTAAGCCGCCATATAAGGAAACAGCCCGCTTTGAAATAAATTCCAGATTACTATCACAAGGCACAGCCCCAATGCGGCAACATAAAAATACCGCAACTTTTGAGGCGATACGCGGTCAACAAGCGGGTTCATTTTCGCAGTTGTAGCGATATACTTGCATGTGATATAATACGCCGCGCCGAAACAGGCTATGCTCAATACGGCCACGCCAATGAGCAGCCCAACCGATTGTGGATCAATGCTGTAACTGACATCCATCAGATATGTCGAAATAACGAGAGCCCAAATGATCGCGCACATCGTAAAAGGATTCAAAACCGCAATAATTCTGGAACCCAATGATTCCATTCGAGCAACGTCTGACATCATATCTCCAGGAGTAAGCCTAAATTCTTAATAAAACTGTTCTTATAAATACCGTGACGCAAAATTATATACCGCCGATTTATAAAACCACAATCATTAATTGCTCCAAATTTTTGAAGTACCTTTAAATCATTTCCATCAAGCTTTTTTCCGTATTCACAGAGAAACCGGGCTGCCTGGGCTTTACAGGCATTAACTGAGCGGCGTACTTGCTGAAAATTGGATGTTAAGTTCACAATATACCTACATCCCCATGGGACCGCGCCGAGAAGATTGTTCCTATGCTGACGATATAGCACGGTTGGCTGCGGACACCAATATATCTTGCCAAAAGCACTTGCCACAAGTGCCAACCACCAATCATGCATAATAGCATCATTGGGCATGTCCGGAACAAGTGAGGCAAGCGCACGATTGATTAAAATTGTATTGCCGGTAATAACATTTTGAACAAGAAGAGGGTTTAGAGAGCACCTCGACGGGTCGATTTTTTGATATTTCCAGAAGGACTCTGATACGGTGACCATGTTTTCATCAACTACACGCAAATCCGTATGCACCAGTATAGGCGTGCTTGGGGTGTATTTAATTTCGCTATTTTGCATAGAAGCAAGACTGATTTCAATCTTGTCTGGCAGCCAGACATCATCCTGGTCGCAAAACATGATATAAGGAGATGAACTTTCGCAAAGCAGTTTGCCGAAACTAGCAGCGGGCCCAACATTTGCCCCGGAATTTGAAACAAAAAAGATACGCTCCGGTTCTTTGCAACAGTACTCATGAATTATTTCAGGCGTTTTGTCACTTGAACCGTCGTCACGAATTATCAATCGCCAATCACGGAATGTCTGGGCAATAACAGAGTCCAGCTGTGGAGGCAGATATTTCTCACCATTAAAAGTAGAAAGCAGAATGTCAATCATTTGCCACCAGAAGGGATTGGCAGCAGGCGTAAAAACACCTGTGTGACACTTCTAAGTAACTCCCATGTAGTGCGTAAAACACAGCCTAATTGCACAATTCGCAAAGCTCCTCGCAAGATAAAAAAATAATGTTTTGAAAGCTGCACCGGCATCGCGGAAAAATAATCACGATGTTTTTGGAGTATCCGCTCTAGTGAGTAAATAGCGGCCTGGGTGTTGCCGGTTATGCAGTCTTTGGAATGATAAGATGTAAGAAGAATTTCATCACAGAAGCCGAATTTATACGCGGAAGAGAGCCTGATAAAAAGCTCCCAATCCTGGAATCGCTTAAGAGTTTCATCAAAAAACCCACTGTGATCAAAGCACCGACGTTTCATAAGAACCGTTGGCAGACCAATGAAATTTCCCTTAATAAGTTCCCGGTGAATGCTGCCTGATAGGACTTTCACAGATGAAGCGGGCAAACGGACCTTTTTCCCTTCAGTAATTCGCAAAAAA
>MHYB01000017.1:8099-9118 GCA_001824635.1 Planctomycetes bacterium GWF2_50_10 | reverse complement strand
TTTGCTTCTATTATTCCCTTATTCCTTGCTGCCGGTGCGCCGCGATTGGCGCCTGATTCCAGATAACGAATCCTGCTGTCATTCAATTCGCTCACAACTTCCCTGGTATCATCAGTTGAACCATCATCGCAGATGATCAATTCAAGGTTAGAATAACTCTGCTCAAGTACGCTTTTAGCAGCTTGAGCTATGCTGTGGCCACGATTGTAAGTCGGCAAAATAACGCTGACAAGTGGCGAATCGGAAGTTTTCATGCGCCCGCCTTACATGTTTTTGATGTGCAGCGTACAGTCTTTTTAGCACACCTTATCTGCTTAATGCATTCATAAAGGCCGAAGTACCTGATCGGAAAATAATAGAGCCGCAGCAGAAGAAAACCCAGCCCCGACCGATTACTTTTGCGGGCGGCTGCAACACAGTGTTCCTGGCGTTTGAGTGGTATGTATTTCGATAATTTGAAATAGCTGCTCAATAGATACTTGTATCGTTCAGGGTAAAGCTGCGACAGCTTTACTACGCCACGAGCAATTCGTCTTTCTTTTCGGATCTTCCCAATATAGGAATAATGCGCGGGATGATAAACAACTATATCATTGTCGAATTTCTGGGTAAGACCGGCAAGATAAACACGCTCTCCAAATTCGCGATCCCCCCCGGATTCAAGCCGCTGGTCAAAAATCCCGATGTGATCGAATATCTCTCGCCTGACAGCAAGGCACCCTGTCCCGCAAAAATGGCCTGACTCAAAATAATATTTCATTGGAAACGAATTTGCGGCACAAAAGGCTTCCATGAGTGTGCCCCGGCTGCGGATCATTTCAACCCCGTAGCCCAGATAGGCCAGTTCAGGGTCTGTAAAATTTTTCTCAATTTTTGAAATGTAATCGCAAGGCATGGTCATATCGGCATCGATAAAACATAGTATTTTACCCCTGGATTCGCGAATGCCCAAATTTCTGGCTGCATATGAACTTTGAACACTGTCTTCATGTAAAATTCGTACACGACCCGGGTACTTA
>MHYB01000017.1:0-8082 GCA_001824635.1 Planctomycetes bacterium GWF2_50_10 | reverse complement strand
CGAGCCGTTATCCACTACTATTATCTCATAAGCACACGACGTCTTTTGTGCAACAGCACTTTCGACAGTATCAATTAAACCCATTGGAGATTGAAAAACAGGGATTATCACTGAAATTAAAATTTCGTTCTTAACAGATGTCATCTTCATCATCCCTGCAAACTATCAATTCTTCTGGCCCGCAATTTTTGCTTGCTAAGCCTTTTTCGCGGACACGATTTAGCCATGCGAGTATTTTAATCGGGATCGACTTGATTGCAAAGACATACATTGTTGTCCCAGAAATAATTTCGATTAGCCAGTAATGAAATAATATTACAATAGTAATTGAACTATAACGCGTGAGTTTCTTGTTCAGGATTTTATTTTTAGGTATATACCTTATATTAAACGATGGCACACCAATATGCAGTATGCGTGCCAAGGCTGCAAAATAGGTGAATTCCAGCTTTTTCCTGGATGGTTGCGCAGATACCAACAGGTCTTGCCATGAACTGTCCTTCAGTTCGATAACACCGGCATCAAGACACATTTTAATTACGCCCTCGCCAGCTTTCGTACGAACAATGATGTCCGATATTCCCGGATGCCCTTTAAAATTCACTTCCTTTAGAGATTTACTTCCATATTGTAGCGGATTTCGGCAATCGCCAACCGAAAAATCGGCGAACTCATTTAATTTATCAATGCACAGGTTGCAACGCCACGGGGTAAAATAGGGTTTGGCACACATGCGGTCAGAAGATGGCATGTGTTCAATGTTACCCGATTTGCCGACAATACGAATGTCGCCAGGCCAGCCCCGCCATTCCTTGGCTCGGTAAGCAAACCGCTGTACGTCCTGTGCACATATGCCAGCCTTGGCTAAAGCATAATGTAGATATTTGTGGCTCATTGTGCCTTGGCAAAAAAGTCCAATGATGAAAACTATTTTTTGCGAGAGTTCGGGCATCATTTGATGAGCATTGCGAATTGCATGTACCTGGCAGGAAACTCCCACAAACGCGAATCGTCCGGGCGTATTCTTTAGTGTGCCTATGATCTGGGCTGTGGGCACAGGGCTGTACTTTGACCCGGATGCCGACAGAATTTCATCCTTATTCCTGGCTATGAAGACTTCGGTATTCAACGGATCTTCACGATTCCACCTGCTTACAACTGCCCCATCGATGATGCGGTTTTCAAGTGCATGTATCAAAACCGCTGATACGATCCCACCGCTTTGGCATTGTTTTCGAATTTCATTTTTAACAGCATAACCAGAATGGATACTCAGAAAATTGCCTATCTCAGGATGGGCGGGATATCCTCCAAAAAGTTGTTTCGTCACAGCAGGAAAATCAAATCCCTGGCCCGGACATACACGAAAGCAGAAACCGCATCCGATGCACAATTTAGAGTTTATTACAGGAGTAAGCAATCCACGGCAGTTTTCCCGGATAGTAATCGCATTATATCTGCATATACCGGCACAGGCCCCGCACCCGGTACAAAGAAGTGATCGGACTACATGGTCGATTGTGTTATGAGTTTTTGCGGTCATGTATTCTTTATGATTCCAGCCACTTTGTCAAAAACGTCATTCACCTGAGACTGCAAAACAGTAAGTTTCGTTGTGATTTTGGATTTAAGCGAATCGCGATTATTAATCACATCGTCAACTTTGCCTCGCAGCCTGGAAAAATCAAAATCACCCAGGTCGCAAACGTAATCCTGCATTTCAAACGATCGCAGCAGTTCATTATATTTATGCGACCAGCCCAAGGCTATAACCGGTACACAAGAAGACAACGCAAATACAAGGCAGTGGAACCGCGAACCGATCACCATGTCACAACTGGCAGCTAAGGATTTCAACATGGAACTGGTGTAAAACTGGTCCAGCAATGTAACTTGTTTATTGTCAGGCAGCATTGAATGGATCAATGCGCAAAGGTAACGGTCGTCCGGATCGGGCACGCCGGGCAAATTAAAATCATGCGGAACAAGTACGATCTCGGCCGCGTATTTTTCAATACAATACTGAGCCAGATCGGCAAGCAATTTAATATAGGAATTATTTTTATCTCCTTTGCCGGTGCGCAGATATATCTGCCAATTGGGAGATATTGCGATCAATCTGCCATTTCTTGCGTTTTGACTTGTAAAAATGAAATCGTCTTTATGGATTTGGCCCCCCGCGTCAAAACATAGTGCAATATCAGGTGCAGACTCAATATTCAATTTGCCCGGGCACAGTTGCCGCAGTTCTGCCAGTGAAATTTCATCTCTTGCATAAACCAGTGAGGCGTCGTTACATAACTGTTTGACGTATCCTGAAATTTCCGGTTTTTTGAACGGCCCCCATGCCTGCGGCATTGCTATAAATGCCTTGCCTTTACGTCTGCAAAAATTCGCCAGCACCGCTGCATTGTGTGATTTTGTTACACCGAATACATCGGAATACGCATAGCCGCTTACGTCTATAACCGCATCCATTTGAGAAACATGCACCGCTTCCCATGTGAAATCTCTGCCGCTGCAGAGCAGAGTCGCTAAATAATCAGGGCGAAGCATCGCTGCTGCCTTACGGAGCTTTGAATATTTCTTATAATTAATTATACAAGGCTCGATGCCGCAAAGCAGTGATTCTTCAAATTCGTTTTCTTTCAAAGCGGCATATATCCTTGCGCCATCTATACGTTTTGATATTTCCGAACAAGCCGTAAGCAGCATTGCTTCGGCTCCTTTATTACGGAAGTTACCGCCTCTGATCAATATCTTCTTGCCGGTTATCATACACTCCCATCTCGAAACTCGACGTTTTTAAGAGACGAATCTATAATAGGCTGTGATCGTTTATTATTTAAAATCAGCCTGCCATAACCGGTGATCTCGCGTATCCGCGAAAGTCCTTCTGGAAAGATCAGCCAGACGGCGGTATAAATTAGCACACCCATTGAAAGGCAGATCAAAATTCTTTGGTAGGATGGCAAGTCAAAGCATCGTTCGAGAAAAAACATTCCAAAGGCCATTATCAAACTGGCCAAAGCCGCCTGCCAGATCGCTCCAAAAAAATCCCTCACGCGAACAGGGGTATCTTTGAAACAAAAATATGTTCCGGGCAAAAGCAAAATATAACGTGTCACCGTGTATGAAACGGCAACTCCGATCATCCCCCATCGGACACCAATGATAAACGAAATTGCAACTGATATGGCATTGCCTATACCCCACCAGAAATATCGCCGTGTCTTGCCTAGCGATACAAGGACAGAACCTCGCATGCCTGTTACCGGCTCAAGAAATGCAGCTATTGCCAAAACCTGGAACACCGGTACCATTGCCAGCCATTTTGGCCCAAATATTAAATTAATAACATCCTCAGCACAAACATATAAAAAAGCCACTGCTGGCATACCCGCGAATGCAAGTGCAAGTAGCAATTTCTTGCAGTATTCCCGATACAATACAGCATCGTCCTGGAGCTTTGACATTGCAGGTATTGCTACTGTCATAAGCGGCATCCGGAGATTTGAAATGGGCAAAAGCACAATCTGGTACGCTTTAGAATACAAACCAAGCGAAACTCCACCGCAAAATTTGCCGATTATCATATTGTCCAGGTTGCGGGCAAAATAATTCACGATGTTGAAGCCTGTCACATTCGTGCCGAAAACCAGCATTTTTTTTATTTCATTAAGTTGGCCCGGTGCGCCGGGAAACCATCGGCACACGATCCACATACCTGCCATGTTTATAAAAGATATTGCTATTGTCATCCATACAATAGCCCAGTAGCCCAAACCTGAATGAGCCAGAATTATAGCAATAACTACACCGCAGCAAACAGCACATGCCTGAACTGCAGCTAGGGCTGAAAAACGTAATTGGCGTTTGAGTAGCGCACAGTGCTGCACCGCAAGACCTTCGATAACAAAAGTGCTCGCCATTGCCATTGTTATTACAGTAACACGTTGGTCATTATAAAAATAACCTATGAATGGCGAGATCAGCACTATTATAGCACCGATAATTGCGCCCATAACAACGTTAATCCAAAAAAGTGAACTGCTTTGCGATTGTGTCAGCTCTTTGCTCTGTATTGCCGCAAGCGATAACCCCATATCCTGGAACATGACCGCCATACCTGTAATAGCGGTGACCATGGCGACAAGCCCAAAATCATCTGGCGTAAGAAGGCGTGCCAATATAATAGTAGATACTGTTCTCAAGACGAAATTAAAGCTCTGGCTTGCGACAGTTATAAACCCGCCCCGAACAGATTGCCGTTTCAGGTCCGCCTTGCGAGCATCCGCGGTCTTGAATTGTGGTTCGGTGGTCAAGTCCATAGCAGTAGATTACTTCTTCCGTCTTTTTTTTTCACATGCGATCATGGTATATACTATTCCATCCGAAGCAGGTATGCGAATACGCTTTTTTGCGACATACCCTTTAGGGGCTTTCGTTTGATTTCTAGTCACATAATAAATCCGTTCCCCTCTAACATCATCAGCGGAAACAAAAACCTTGCGTTCTGCGTAAAAACCTATCCTGACATCTGGCGCAAGAACAGCATCGGTCATTTGTGAATTTTCACGGAGCCATGATACCACGTCTAAATAAGCAGCTTTAGACTTCCCGATCGGCTTAAGCGACTTGGGTAAGCATACAATTATACCTGTAACGATAATGCCAACAAAAACAAACCCACGGTGCAATTTAAAAAATTGTGCCTCTTTTATCATGGCCAGCTTGCTGCAAACCCATTCGATCCCAATCGGCACAAACCAGATCGTCATAGCGGCAAGCGGCAAAAGGTGTCTCCTGGCAATATAGCCATAGCGCGCATACAGCCAAACCAGCACCGCAACGGTAAGTGTCACCGCCGAGCCGACAAGGATTCTATGTAACATATTACGTTTTTTGTCAGTCAGCGCGATCACTATTCCTAGAACCCAGAACGGCCAGAAAAAGTAACCCATCAACTCCGATGTTCTTACAAAGAGCTTGTAAAATGCCGCTGCGAATTCACCAGCGAACCCTACAGCATCTATAGATGCTGTAGGGAAGTATTGCGAAAACATCACTATTTGCAAATCGAGACTTTTCTTTGGGAAAAAAGCTCCTTTAAAATGCATATAGGGCAAAGCCGCCGCGAGGAACGCTGCAATAAGCACGAATAACGATAAAGCGATTGCCTTTTTGGTCTGCTTGATCTCCGAAATAAACAAACCACAGCAAAGCAGTATGACTCCAAAGGTCACGATCTGCACACATTCCGGCCGCACCAGGTAACCGGCCCCGCCAAACAGACCCGCAAGCCTCGCCCATGCCCAATGCGGGTTTCTGCACCACTTGAGCAGCATAAAAAAGCCCGCACTGAAAAAAAGCAAGTGAGGCCATTCGCTTAGTGCATCAGAACCAGTAACTGCGCATTCAGGCAAGAGCACCAGCAAAACAGAACCGATAAAACTGTACCTGGCTCCTACAAGGTTAACACCGACAAAATACAATATTATTACTGCAAGCAATTTACAGGTTAGCGACACAGCCTGTGCGCTGTATATCCAGGACTGCAACCCGCCTGCCCAGACAAACAATGGCTGAATAAGCTCAATAAGCACTGGATAACCGGGGTGCTGGTAATTTCCGATCACGGTTGAACTAAAATTGCTTCTCAAGCCTTTAGCAAACCCTATGAATCCTGCACCATCCTGCGCTATCACTACCGTACTGGTTATAAGGTAAAGCCCCAGTAAAATAGTTACAGCAGCGATAATAACTAAATACAGCAGGTGTGTTCTCAACGCGGCCGCCTTTGATTAATACGCATTCTTGCCCTTGAATACATGCAGTGGCGTCAACAGTAATATCCAGATATCTATGCCGAATGACCAGTTCCGCACATAAAACAGATCGTATTGAATACGCTTTTTCAGCGACGTATCACCGCGGTAACCATGTATCTGTGCCCAGCCGGTAATACCGGATTTCACCCGGTGGCGTAACATATAATCCTTGAATTCCTCGCTGAACTGATTTACGAACACGGGTCGTTCCGGTCTTGGCCCGACAAGGCTCATATCCCCGATAAGAACATTAAAAAGCTGCGGCAATTCATCAAGACTGCTTTTCCGCAAAAGTCTGCCCAAACCTGTGCACCTGTCATCCCCCAGCACCGTCCATTTTGGCGACGAGTTCGTATCCGAATCCACCCGCATCGTGCGAAATTTATAAATATTGAACTGCCTCTGATTCATCCCCACCCGCACCTGCTTATAAAATATCGGCCCATCACTCGTTATTTTCACCAGAACCGCTATAACCAGCATGGGTATAAAAGATGCCACAAGCAGCAGCAGCGCAGCAAGCCTGTCGAATACCTCTTTCAATATCACCATATACCCGCCCAGTGGCGAATCAGCTGCGCAGAAAAGCAGTTGCGAGCCTATCGGCATTACCGTGGTATGGGTGGATGTCAGATTGCCCCAGTCCGGCGTGATACGGATTGTCACGCCCCTGGCCTGAAGCTTTTCAAGCGTCGGGTATGCCGCCAAAGCATCATCACCGGATAGCGCAAGGTATATCTCGTCAACCGGCTGCTCTGCCAGTATCTCCGGCATCCTGCTGATAGGGCCATATACCGGCACTCCTCTTATCGAACTGCCCGCTCTCTCAACTTTGCTGTCGATGAAATAGCAGCACCGCATTCCCAGCCATGGAAGTTTTCCCAGGTCGCGCAGCAGTTGCTGTCCCCGTTTTCCCGCCCCAATGATCGCACAATACCGCAGATTACGCCCCCGCTTGCGAAGGGAATGCAAAAAAATCATAGTTCCAAGATGAGCCGAAGTAAGCCCTACGCACAATAAAGGAAAAAATATTACCAGCAGCTTACGGCTGTACATCACCTCCTGCGTGTAATAAAGCAGTGTCAATACCAGCAGTGCCGCCACAAAACACGCCTTGACAATATCAAGAAATTGCCAGAAAAAGTTTTGCATGCGTTTAGCCTGGTAAAGTCCCGACCATACGCACGAACCGAATACTAATAGACATACCGGCACTGTCAGCATCAGGTGCCGCTCGAAACCTACTACCCCCTTGGGAGCAGGTATCAGCCCCATTTTAAACCGGATGAAATAGGTCAGCATCCAGATACCTGCTATGATCGCCAAATCAAGTATTGACTTAAAAAAGACAAAAAAACTGGCATGTCTTTTTAACACTTACCTGCAAGCCTCCTGCTGTTAATCCAAATATTTATCCATATTAGCTAAGCCGTACGACCAAGCATAATAAACTCATTGGGGCCGTTTTAAAATACGTTTTTCACAAAAAACAGCTAAATTATTAAAATCAGACCAGTTTAGTATCCAAACTTTGATTTGCGGCTTTGACTTTGCCCGTTTTCCCTGCTATACTTCTGCAGTTGAAAATACTTGTGATATTTTGCACAGCTAAGGCAAAATGAAGAATACCCGTATCCCAGACGAAACCATCCGCCGCCTCCCTCTTTACCTTAGGGGATTGCAGTTCTTTGCTGATCAAGAACTTACGAACGTTTCCAGCGAAAAACTGGCCGATTTTCTCCACATCAGCGCAGCCCTGATCCGCAAGGATTTTTGCTACTTTGGTGATTTCGGCACCCGTGGAGTAGGCTACGATGTCCAAACCCTTGTAAAGCAGATACGCGAGATACTTAAATTAAGCACCCCGCGAAAAGCCATACTCGTGGGAGCTGGAAACCTCGGCCGGGCACTTCTGGCATATCCTGGTTTCGCAGCTTACGGCTTCGAGATCGTAGCCGCCTATGACAGCGACCCCGAAAAGATCGGTACAAAGATAAACCAGACCCTCATTTTAGATATAAAGACACTCAGCAAATTAAAACGCGACGGCATCGGCCTGGCGATTATTGCCGTACCTGCCGAAGTCGCTCAAAGTGTCGCGGATCTGATAATTAAGTCTGGCATACGCGGCATTTTAAATTTTGCCCCAACATACCTTTCCGTCCCCAAACGCGTAAAGGTCATCAGCATCGACATCGCCATCGAACTTGGCCGGCTTCCCTATTACCTCGAAAGCGAATGATCACCCCCG
>MHYB01000016.1:0-6754 GCA_001824635.1 Planctomycetes bacterium GWF2_50_10 | reverse complement strand
ACAAAAAAACCGCAAAACTTACCAGCATCATAACCCAGCTAAGCGGCATGGGAATTTCGTCCGCCCCCATCCCTCCCAAAAACACCTCGCTTGCGTCCCTTTACGAGCTTTCCGGCAAAGAACTCAATTCTGCCATTGCCCGCATCGAAAAAATGCCCCAGGGCAAAAGCCGCTCAGCTCTCTTCATCCGCTGGCTCAGCTACTGCGAGATGATCAATGGCAAAAATGAAGGCGTAAACGCCGCCGTCGCCTACCAGCACCTTGCAAGACCTCTTACCCAGGCAGAGCAGGCGTTTCAGCTCGGCGTCGTACAGGGCCAGATAACCCTCATAACCAACGCGCAAACCGAAAACTGGCCCATAAGCCAGAAGATCAAAAAAGGCTTTTACGGCTCCCTTGAAGAAGCCGGCGGCCTCAAAAATCTCCTCGTCGTCATCGACCAGGATCTCGGTAATCTCACCATGAAAGAAAGCCACTCCGCACTCGACAGCGAGCTTTCAATGGTACTCTACGATATTTACCCGCTCAGCCGTTTCCTTCCCAACGAGCTTAAAGGCAGATTCAGCCTCACCGAATCTAAAACAATTATGGTAAGCCGCCTTGATGGCCCAACCCCCCAGATCGCCCGCGAACTTGTCACCCGCGCCATCAACGCCGAAAAAACCGGCGTTAAAGGCAAAGCCTATTTCGACCTCCGCGTCAATTACGGCGGGCAAAACACCACCTGGCCCGCGCTTTACGATAAATCCCTTACCGACGCCGCATCCATCGTAAGATCGCTTGCCGGCTTCGAAACAAAAATTGAATCCACCCCAGCCCTCTTCGCTTCCGGTGATTGTCCCGATACCGCACTCTATTGCGGCTGGTACAGCCTTGAAAAATATATCCCCTCGTTTAAATTCGTCCCTGGCGCCGTCGCCTACCACATCGCCAGCTTCGAAGCCGTCCACCTCCGCGATTCAAAAACCCAGTGGTGCCCCGCACTTTTGCAAGCTGGCGTTACCGCAACTATCGGCGCCGTAGCCGAACCTTACCTCCACGCCTTTCCTGAACCTGCCAATTTTTTCACAGAATTGCTGGGTGACAACTGCCTTGTTGAGGCTTATTATAAAACTCTGCCCTTTAACTCGTGGCAGATGATCCTCATCGGCGATCCGCTTTATAAGTTCAAAGCCGGGTAGGAGTATCGCACGCTTAACGCCAATGAGTTTTACCTGCAAATCTTAGTAACTGCTGCCAAGTGCTTCAAGATTGGTAAGCCACTGGTTGAAATGAGGGCACTTTTGCCTGATTTGTGGTATTCCGATTCGCCCAAGTATGATCGGGCCGGAAATAGCTTTGCGGTATCCGGGAGCTATGCCCAATATCCTCTTTGATGGTGCGGTATTGGCACTATCATTTATCTGTTCGGCTGAACCTGCGGTTTCAAGTATTTTCTGTAAGTTGTTACGCATCCGCGAGTGGCTTCCTTCATCGCTGCATGAATTAACAACACACAGTTGGCGGGACATCTGATCGACATCACTAAACAGCAGAGCCTCAAATTCGTGCATTTGCACATATGGGATAAATAATTCACGTCTGAAATCACTGCCCATTACCGTGGCGATATCTTCGGCAATAGCCGCTTCAACCATTTCTGCTTTCTGCGAAAATGAGGCGGATGCGGCCTCTCTTCGTCCGGGCCAGCTATGCGGCATGCCATAGAAATCGAAAAATATCGTACATCTTCTGCTTGTCCGTTCTTTCAATGTACGGCATATATCGCCGCGGACAATATCCCATTTAGGTATGCCCCCGCATTGGACGTGTTTGCCAGGCAGTCTGCCCCACGCATCCACGCCGTGCCCCCGAAGGTGTTCCTGGAGAGTGCTGTTTACGAATGCAAGTTCGGATTGCCCCTCCACGATTACAGCAAGGTCAGTCACTGGCAGGGCCTCCTCGAAGGACATCTTTTTGCCAGAGTTCGCCAAGTGAGTATTCCTCCCTCCAGCTCGCAAGAGATTCCACATCCAGTTTTTCAAATGTAGAAGCACCTTTTTTCCGATTGACTACGATAATTTCCTCAGGTGCGAAGTGGTCAAGCAGCGTGGTTGACTGCGTCGATACGATTACCTGTGTCCTGGAAGCCGCCGAACGGATCAATTCGGCCAACAGCGATATTGCTTGTGGATGCAACCCAAGTTCTGGTTCATCTATAACAACAGTTGCCGGCGGGACAGCTTGAAGCAGCGCGGTTGCAAGACAGATGAACCGTATAGTACCATCTGAAAAATGCGACGGCTGGAACGGGAAAGAACTGCCTTTCTGCCGCCATTCCAGGCGAACAAATTCATCAGCGCCTTTGGTTTCAGGTTCCAGCAGGAAATCATCGAAGAAAGGAGCTATCTGTCTGATTGTATCCCTTATTTGAAGATAACGGCCATTGTCCAATTGCTTCATCCGAAGAAGAAACGCGGCTATGTTGCCTGCATCGGGCGATAATTCGCGGAAATTCCTAACAGCCTGCTCTCTACGCATAGGCGAAAGCATACTGGTATCGTGAAAGTGATAGACCATCCAACTTGAGATGGCATCGTAAACATAATGACACACTCCGGGGCCTTGCCCCATGATAGCTTTTTCGTCCTTGAGCGATTTCAATGCCGACTCAATTGTTCCAGCTCCTATCAGCGTCGGGTTGCCGCCGCCCAAATAGCGAACACGTTCACTTGCTATCTTAAGTGTTTTACCAGCTGTTGGTTCAAGCGTAAAATCATAGGTATTTTGGCCAAATGTCAGGTGGGCTGTAATTTGCCGTGTGGTTTTTGGCCCTAGGAAAAACAATCCATCAACGCCGCGGGTGGCAACAAAATCTTGAAGACCTTGTTCGGCCATCGCCCTCAACATGCGGAAGAAATCTACAAAATTGCTCTTGCCAGCCCCATTAGCGCCTATTAAGATGTTGGGGTTGCCAATCTCAATATCTTCAATGCTTTCAATGGACTTAAAGCCCTTTATAGTCAGCTTTTTCAGTGGCGTACCCACTTACAAATCTCCAAAACGTAATAAATAACGGCCATCATCGCTAAAATCAAAAGAACTTTGGGCAATATACCCACATTTCGCGGTACGAGCAACTTTTTATGCGCTTCTGGAACACAATTCACTACGATACAAGATGCTTTCTTGCAATCTGCTTTTTAAACCATGTTCCGTATAAAAACAGCTTTTCAGCATGCACAATTATATTTAAGCTTGACGACCCCGCCGGACGATAGTTAATATAGGTAGTTAAGGTAACTTGGGATAGGTCTCCCAGCCGTCTGTTTCGATAAGACAAAAGGATTGGATAAAATGAAGGAGCTTTTCACCACCGGCGAGGCTGCCGAGATCTGCAAAGTCAGCCAGCAAACCATCATCAGATGTTTTGATTCTGGCAAGCTGATCGGTTTTCGCATCCCAGGCTCAAAATTCCGCCGAATACCCCGCGAAAGTCTCATCAAGTTCATGAAGGATAACGCCATTCCTTTGGACAATCTCGAAACAGGCAAAAAGAAAATCCTCATTGTAGATGATGATATTGAAATTGTCGAACTGATGGTCGATGTTCTCATTCGCGACGGCCGATTCGATGTGCGAACCGCAAGCAGCGGCTACGACGCCGGCCTGATGACCCAGCAGTTCAGCCCCGACCTCATCATTCTTGATTATATGCTCCCGGACGTCAATGGCAACATCGTCTGCCAGACCATCCGCAAAAATTCCGACTTTGAATCCACAAAGATCATCATTGTATCTGGTGTCGTCAACCCCTCGGAAATTGAAGGCCTCCTCAAAGCCGGTGCCGAAGGCTTCATCAAAAAGCCCTTCGATATTTCCGAGTTGGTAAACAAAATAACTTCCGTTCTGAGCCTGTCCTGAGGAAAGCACCAATGGCCCAGCCCCATCCAAATACTTCAGCTTCCAGGCAGGTCGAACTGATCATTCGTAAGCTCAGTTCGCTAAGCGTCCTCCCGCAGACCGCACGCAGGCTCTTTACGCTTTTCTCACAGCAGGGCGTTCAGCCCCAGGGCCTTGCCGACATAATCTCATCCGATGCCGCCCTCGCCGCCAAAATTTTGTCCATCGGTGCCCAAAGCGGTATTGAAGACGGCTCGATCGATTCCCTCTGCCGCAAGCTGCCCCTTTCAACCATTCGCGATGCGGCCCTGGCGGTTAAAATATTCGAAGCCTTCGATCCTGATTACGACCCGGATTCAAAAAGACCTCTGCCGCGCAAGCAGTTGGTAATTCATTCACTTGCTGTCGCGATAGCTTCAAGGCTTATTGCCCAATATCTTCCGTCTTTTAAAGCCGACCCGCAAACAGCCTTCGCTGCAGGCCTGCTTCACGACATAGGCAAACTCGCCATAGATGAGGTAATGCCCAAAAGCTTCGAAAAGATAGTCCAGGAAAGCAAATCCCTCTCCGCGTCCATTGCCTCCGTCGAGAAAAAAACGCTCGGCGTCGACCACTGCGTCATCGGCAAACGCCTCGGCGAAAAATGGAACCTCCCCGATGATATCATCACGGCCGTATGGCTCCATCATGAAGATATGGCAATGCCGGAGATCGCCGGCTCTAACCTCGCCCGTATCGTTAATACTGCCGATAAACTCGTCCGAAGCCTCTCTATGGGCGATTCCGGAAATTACGAGTCAACCGATTTCGCCGAAGATATCCTCACCGCCATAGGCCTTGAAAGGCAGCAGTCATCCGAGTTGATAGTCCTCCTCGACGAGCAGCTCCAGCAGAAAAAGACATCGCTGGGCCTCGACGGTCCCGCCCAATCGCCTTCTTTCATAACGGCGGTCCAAAACACCGCCGCCTCCGTCGCCAAACTCAACACCGATCTCCGCAATGATAATATCAAACTCCACAGCGAAACAGCCGTTAGCAAATTCCTCAGCCAGTTCGTTGCGGATATAAAGCCCCAGAGCAGTCCCATCGAGATCGCTTCCGCTTTTGCCGCTGGCTTTGCCCGCACATACCAAGCCGGCAACGTCTGCGTTCTGCTCAAAGGTGAAAACAATGAACTTGAAACTGCCCTGGTAACCCCCGGCAATGTCGATTACACCGTCGTTGCGATCCCCGCCGATATTGATTGGGATTCGTTGCGTAACATTAAAACCCCCGATGCTGCCCACCCGCACCTGCCCTGGGTCTACAAAAAACTCCATGATAAACTCGACCCCCAGGCCAGGCTCCTGCTTCTTACCAGCGGCCCAAAGCTTATCGGCTTGATAATTTTCGAAACCTCCCGGCCTCAGCTTGAACTGCCCTCGATCCAGCAGGCCCTTACTTTGCTTGCCGCGCTCGTGGCTCTGGCCCAGTCAAACTATAAACAAAAACGCCTCTCCGAAAATTTTGCCTATCTCCTCCGCGAGCTTAAGGAAACTTCCGCCCAGCTTGCCTCCGCAAAAGCCATGCTCTCCGCAGCAGAACTCGCCGCCGGCGCAGCGCATGAATTCAATAATCCCCTCGCCGTCATTTCCGGCAGGGCACAGCTCCTCCTCCAAAGCGAATCAGACCCGCAGCGCCTCCAGATGCTCAAGCAGATACAGGAACGCTCAACCGAGATAACCTCGATGATCTCGGATCTGATGTACTTCGCCAATCCGCCTGCGCCTGCAAAAAAACACGCGCCCCTTGCCGAAATAATCCAAAGCGCCATCGCTAATGCTGCCGCAAAGGCAGGCCTCTCCCAGCCGGAAGTTCACCTCTCCGGCCTGGAATCTGTGCCCACGGTCTTCGTCGATCCCGGCCAGATCACAACCGCGTTATCCAACATAATCGAAAACGCCTTCGAATCTTATCCCGGCTCCAGCGGCCCAGTCGACATTTCTGTTTTCAGCCGACCCGATGACGACCAGGCAGAAATAAAAATAAAGGATACCGGCTGCGGCATGGACTCCGCTACCCTCGCAAAAGCCCCTAACCCGTTCTTCTCCGCCAGACTCGCCGGCAGAAAACGCGGCATCGGCCTATCCCACGCCCATCGCCTCCTGGGCCTAAACAACGCCGCCGTAAAACTCACCTCTGCCCCCAACACCGGCACAACCGCCACCATAACCCTCCCATGTCGCCCCGGTCTCGGCCAGTAACCTAAAATAATGGTGTATATGGCTCTACTCTTTTCCTAACCTCGCAACGCGCAACCCGCAACAGCATTGATTATCGGCCCATCTCTATTTTGCTCCCTCCCCCGGTTTTAACTAAAGCACCCCTCCCAGCCGTCCGAAATTCAGGTAGATGAATATTGTAAATTCTTTGGGGATTCACTTTGGATAAAGCTAGAGAAAAAAGGGTTCGCCAGCTGGTATCTCGCCTCAACAGGGCCAGAAAAAGCCAGGCCAAAAAAATAGACATCCTCTGCAACGACCTTGTCGGTGCCCAGCGCAACTTCCTCAAGCAGCTCACCGCCATGCGCACCTTGCTGGATTTCCAGCAGGCCCTCGCAGGCCAGGTCAATCTCGAAAATCTCCTCGAATCCGCCGCATCCATGATGCAGGATTGGATCGACGATGTAAACGTCGCCGTCTATACCCAAGGCTCATTCAGAACCCACCTCGTCGATGGCCAGATACTTCCCAATTTCGACTACGAAGCCTTCGAGCAATGCTTCACCTCCGAAACTATCGAAGCTATCTGCTCCTCTCGCAAATGCCTCGATCTTGATTCGCTTCTCATGGCCGGCCTCCAGGCAAGCCCCAAACTGATAAAGCCCGTCTGC
>MHYB01000015.1:39754-52517 GCA_001824635.1 Planctomycetes bacterium GWF2_50_10 | reverse complement strand
GCACACAAGGCGGGATATATAATCTCTCTGTCGGTATGGAACTGGCCAATATTGATCTTTCCAGGAAACTTTTGACCCTCTTCGGCAAGGATGAATCCATGATCGAATTCATCCAGGACAGGCCCGGGCACGACCGCAGACACGCCGGCGCCGCCGAAAAGGCAAAACTTCAGCTCGGTTGGAATCCCGATGTGGATTTCGAACAAGGCCTCGCTCAGACGATTCAATGGTATAAGCAAAATGCCCAGTGGTGGCAAGCAAGGCAAAGACAAATGGCCGCAGGATAAAAATACTTACGGGGGTAAAGTGAAAAGCGGTAAAAAGATCAACATGGAGGATGTGGTCGCCGTCATTCTTGCTGGCGGCCGTGATTTCGGACGGTGTCCGCTCACGACAGCTATGGCGGCCTGGGCCTGGTCGGTCGAAGGCAAATCAGTCCTCGCCCGTCTCATTGACAGCTTATTGCACGCCAATGTAAAAAAAGTTCTTGTCTGCTCAAATTCGGATATGCCTTGTGCCATAAAGTCGCTTGATTTGCGAGATCACTCCGGCATTGAATTCATAGATGAACCTCTTCCCGTAGGAACCGCCGGCTGCCTCAGGCTCGCCGCATCGCGTTGCACTGCCCGTTATTATGCTCTCTATAGCGCAAGCATGGTTACCCCGCCCGATATAAAATGGATCACAAACGCGCATGTAGCCGCCAAAAGTAATCTCACTGTTTTCCTCCAGCCAGCCGAAACTGGCGTCGCCGTTAACCGTACTGCCGGCATCTACATGGCTGATGTACAAGCGGCCAAATGTATCCCTTCTGCCGGATACTGTGATATTAAAGAAGGTTTGATCCCGATACTCTGGCGCAAAGGCCTCTCCTCGCGTGCTCTGTCACTCCATCATGATTCGGGTTCCTATAGAAATATCGATCAATATCTCCATGCGATTGGCGGATACTTAAAGAACTCCGAAAATCATACCGGCTTTATCCACGCACAGGCGCAGGTTAGCCCCTCAGCGAGGATCAACGGCCCTGTAAGCATACAAGCCGGCGCCCGCATTGAAGCTGGTTCCGTTATCCTGGGCCCCGCGATAATTGAAAGCGGCTCAGTGGTTGGTCCGTCCGCCGTGGTTCGATCAAGTGTCCTTTGGTCAGGCTCAAAAGTCGGGCAAGGCGCATGCGTTTCAAATTCCGTTCTGGCGAATGATGCTGTGGTCTCGCAAAAAGCTTTTATACAAAACAAGGCATGTCTGGCCACAACGCTAAATCCCGCCGATCGCCTGACACAGGCAGCATATTTAGCAAAATCGCGCCTCAATGAGCTTTACAGCCTATTCGAAGGAGCTTTCGAAAAACAAGCTTCAAAATTCATACCATCCTGGATGACTGCGAAAACAGGTTCTGCAATAGCATCCGTGCTGTGGCTGATGGGAATATTCCTGGCCCTGCTTTGGCTGTACTGGCCGGAGATCACAGATCTGCGTACGATATGGGCCAAAAGCGACGAATACTCCAGCGGGCTTCTTGTTCCATTCCTGGCAGGTTACATAATTTGGTCTCGCTGGCCAAAGCTCAGATCTGTCGCCGTAAATCCGTGTATATGGGGGCTTGCGTTGCTAGCCATCGCGCAATTACTGCGTCTTTTCGGTCTTACCTTCATGTACGCATCCGCCCAGAGACTCTCGCTTATCCTCAGTGTCGCAGGCCTTATCTGGTATCTCTTCGGCACGCAGTTTTTCAAAAAGATCATCCCTGTCGTGCTGTTTCTGATTCTGATGCTGCCTATGCCCAAATCTGTCCATTCCCGCATAATGCTCCCGCTTCAGCATTGGGCTACCGTTTCATCTGTTTTCTCACTCGAAACCCTTGGCTTTGAAGTATGGCGTGAAGGAAACATGATCCACGTCAATAACGTCACCGTTGCTGTTGCCGAAGCATGTAACGGCCTTCGCATGCTTACCGCATTCTTTATCATCAGCACTCTTGTCGTGCTCCTTGTTGAAAGAACTTGGTGGGAAAAGCTTATTATCCTCTTCAGTGCCGTTCCAATAGGCTTCTTTTGCAATACCATCAGGCTCACCTTGACCGCTATGGCCTTCACCGTCATCCAGGGCCAATTCTGGGAAAAACTTTTCCATGACTTCGGCGGAATAGCAATGATGCCTTTGGCCCTGGCCGTCATTGTTCTGGAACTGTGGCTATTGCGCCGCATTTTCGTGCTGCCAGCCGCGAATCCTGGGCCGATCCATAATAACATTATAGTAAAGAAAGCTGCTCTAAACGCAGTCACTCAAGGGGAAATTGTAAAATGAATGACATTGAAAAAATATCAGCAGGCCGGATCATCAGCACTGAACTGGCTGGCTATGGAACCATGGCCTCGAACGCATCAAATTCCGAAGGTGCCTCCATGAATCTCTGGCCCGCTATATGCAGACATTGGCGCGCGCTGCTTGTGACTTTTATGATCGCAGCCGGCATGGGCACTCCGCTCATATGGTTTGCAGTAAAACCAATGTATGAATCCGCCGGCGCGATACGCATCTCGCCGATCGTGCCAAGTATACTATTTTCAGATCGTGATTCCGAGCAGGCTATGCCCAATTACATGAATTTTATGAATACCCAGGCCGAGTTGATCGCCTCTTTCCAAGTTCTTAATCGGGCAGCCGACGACCTCAAAACAAAAAATGTCGCCATGGTCGGCCGCGATCCATTTACGTTCCTCCGCGATGCCGCATCCAACGGCAGGCTGATTATTGAACCCGCCAAAAAGAGCGAACTTATCAGAATCGTAATGAGCAGTAAAAATCCTCGTGAAGGTGAACAGGTTGTCAATGCTATAATCCGCGCCTATATGGCCGTCGAGGTATCTAATTCTGTCCGAGGCGGTGATGAAAAATTGTCAGTCCTTGAAGATGAATACCGCACTCTCACTGACAAACTCCAGCGTCAGCGAAAGATTGTCCGCCAGATGGCCGAAGAATTCGGCACAAGCGCGCTCACCGGCCGCCAGGATATGATGCTCCAGCAGGTTACTATGCTCCAGAGCGAAATGACAAGAATTCAAACGCAAAAGCTCTCCCTCGAAGCGCAGATAATGATGCTCGAAAAAGCTGAAGAAGAAACCCTGCCCCTTGAAAAAGTCCTCACTATGAAAAACGAGATTTTAAGAAATGACGCCCAGGAGCAAAGTCTCTCAAGCCAGATATCTCAGCTTGAGCAAGCCCTCATCGTTGCCAATCAGACCCTCACAGCCGAAAATCCTGAGATAAAAAGACGTTCCGAGCTTCTGGAAAATATGAAAAAGAAGCTCCGCGCACGCGAAGAGGAACTCACAAAGAATTTCAACGACATGCTCACAAAAGAAATAGCAAGGAACAGGGTCTACAAGCTCAAGGAATCCCGCGCCGAACTCGAGCGCATAAATGCCTATGAAGAAAAACTCATGGCCATGCTCTCCAAACATAATGTTCAGACAATTGAGCTTGGTCGCAAGCAGCTGGCAATGCAGGACCAAAAGGATCAGTTTGCTTTAACAGAAGAAATGTATAATACTATTCGCCGGCGGATCCAGGAGCTTGAAATGGAACGCAAGCGGCCAGCCCGTATCAGCATTGCCTTCAATGCCGACTCTATGCTCGCCAAGGATAAACGCCCAAAATACGTCGTGGCGAATATATTCGGTTCTGGTTTTTTAGCGATCCTTATAGCCCTTGTGTTTGATAAGCTAGATCGCCGTGTCCACACTACCGAAGATATCACTCGTCGTCTGGGCCTGCGGATAATCGGCACAACTGTCAGCTCGGAAAATATCGATAAGGCCCTTCTCCCTGCCAAGCTAGCGGATGATTACCAAGCCATTCGTGCCAATCTGGGCCTCTTCAACGAGGAAAAGATACCTCATATCCTCGCAATCACAAGCGCCCGCCCGCAGGAAGGCAAAACCACCTTCGCCATAAATCTCGCTTCCAGCATGGCTAAAGCAGGCGCACGGGTTTTGCTTGTCGACGGCGATTTACGCAAGCCCGATATCGCAAAAATTCTTAATATCGAAACCGGCCATAATGCCCTGCGAAAAGTTCTCCTTGGCTACAACACCCTCGATGAATCCGTCTGGCCGATGCCGTCCGTAGGCCTTGATGTCCTCATCAGCGACGGCAATGATTCCTATGACGCGTTCGAACTCCTCACCAGGTCCCAGACCCCGTCCAGGCTTAAAGCCATAGCCGCCCATTACGAACACGTCATAATCGATACGCCGCCGGTACTGGCTGTACCAGATGCCATAATCTGGGCCAAAATGGCAGATGCGGTTGTTCTCGCCAGTTATGCCGGTCACACCCAGGGCCCAGATGTTCAGAGATCGCTCGAACGTCTCCGTGCCGCAGGTGTCAAAATAATCGGCACCGTACTTAACAGTGTACGGATTAATAAAAGCTATAACGAATACGGCTACGGATACTATGGTGCCGCAAAGTCAGGATACGCAAAGCGAGTCCATAACAGGCGTGCGATCATCGTGCCGGTACAGGAAGAAAAAACAGAGGTCACAAACGCAGCCTCATAGGCAGGGGGGATACGGAATTGAACTGCAGGTTTTCAGAAATTTTTGTCTTGTATGATACTTCGCTCAAAACCAACGGGGTTTATAACTTGTTGTCTGATGAGGTAGTGGGCCCATTTATCCGTTGGGCGATAACCGATCAGCCGCGAGCCGACCGAACCGTTGTCAACGATCTTGACCCAGGCGCTATTAAAACCCTCTGCCCGCCATACTCCAGCCGCCATCTCATTATTACAAATGCCCGCTTTGTCACCGGCCTGGATCAACAGTTACTCAGCGAGATCATCGCCAAAAGCTCTGCCCATGTCCATATTATCACAATCGACCACGCTCTCTCCCGCGATCAGGAAAAAATACGTCTCACCGAATCAGGCCTCGTCGCCGGTGTACGCCGACTTTATCGTCCAAATATGCACATCGCCCCATTGCCTTGTGAATGGCCGCATCACATTCTTCTTTCCAGCCATGCGCTCGCCCAGCTCAATTACCGCATCAACTCAAATTGGTCTGATTTCTGTCGCAGCCTTGAAGACATTAAGACCACATCGGTCGCTGTCGGCTCCAGTGTTGCCGATCTCGCCAAAGATGATCAGTTAGCATCTTTCCTTTTATCCAGGGTTGCCGATTTGCCACGCCCCGCTTCGCAGGAGCAAGCTTGCCGTACGCTCGCCAATGTAATCATCGGTAAAAACGTGAAGTTCTGTCCAAATGTCCTCATCACTGGCCCAGCCATCATTGGTTCCAATGCATTCATCGGCCCTGATGCCATAATCGCAAATTCAATTATTGAACCCGCTGCCCGCGTAGCCGATAAAGAGGTCCTCCACAACCAGTTCCGCCGCCGCAGCAAAACCGTAGGCATATCACAGCACCGCTTCGCGGATGCCGCCGGACCATTCAGGAATTTCGGCCCGTTTTCATATCCTGGATTCTTTAAACGTGCCGCCGATATTCTCATTGCCGCCGCTGTGCTGATTCTCTTTGCGCCGGTTATAATAGTCGTATCCGCCATTGTGAAACTCACATCCAAAGGCCCCGCGTTCTTCGGCGACACCCGCCAGGGCCGCCACGGCCAAAACTTCTTCTGTTACAAATTCCGCTCCATGATTTGCGGCGCAGACAGGCTTCAGCAAAAGCTCCGTAGCTTCAATGAAGTCGACGGCCCCCAGTTCAAAATGGAAGACGACCCCCGCGTCACCAGCATCGGCCGATTCCTGCGAAATACGTATCTTGATGAGCTTCCGCAGTTCTGGAACGTCCTTTTCGGCCGCATGAGCATTGTCGGCCCCCGTCCGTCACCCGAACTCGAAAATAGCCAGTGCCCACTCTGGCGTGATGCCAGGCTCTCTGTCCGCCCTGGCATCACGGGCTTATGGCAGGTTTCCAGAACCCGCCAGCCCGGCATGGATTTCCAGGAATGGGTACATTATGACAAACTGTATGTAAGCTCACTCTCGCCCGGTCTCGATTTATGGATTTGTTGGCAAACAGCCTTATATATTTTTAAAGCGTTCTTGAAACAATTCTGATGGGGATGAATATGCGTCGTATTAATTTTAAACTGGTCATAATAGTAGTTGTCGGGATCGCCATACTCGCGGTAACCGCCGTAGCCCTTCGTAACTGGCAAAAGAACCGCATGGCCCTGGGCCGTCTCACCAGCGGTCTGGATGCATATCGAAATGCCAATTGGGAACAAGCCGCCTCCGATTTAGGCAAATACATCGTCGTCGTACCCGATGACGTCCAGATACTCCTGAAGTACGCCGATTCCCACCTCAATATCCGACCGCTCAAACGCAAGAACATCCAGCACGCGATATCCACCTATCGCGCCGTCCTCCGCGTCGATCCCGCAAATCGAGCCGCCTCCCAGAGACTTGTCGAACTCTATCTCAAGCTGGGCATGTATGGCGAATCTGAACTCATCGCCTCACGCCAGCTTGAACTCTCCCCAGATCCTAATATTGAACGCATGCTCGTCGCCTCGCTCGTCGCCCAGAGAAAGTTTAAGGAATCTTTTAACCGCCTCGAACAAGTAGTCAAGCAGCGGCCAGGTGATGTCCTCGCCTACGAAGCCCTCACCCAGCTCTGCGAACGTCGCCCCGAACTCAGCGACAACTCACCAAAGTACTGGATCGACAAAGCCATCGAAACCAATCCTGACAGCGCAATGGCTTATATAATACGCGCCGCCTATAACGCCCGTAAAGATCCCAACGCCGCCTCCGCAGATCTGGCCAAAGCCCAGCAGCTAGATCTTTGTGCCCCTGCTACCCGTCTGCGATTAAGCCAGGAACTCGTAAATATCGGTATGCTCGAAACCGCCAAAACTCACCTTATTACGCTTCAGCGAGAAGATAATAAGGATGTCGATGTCTGGCAGACCTGGGCCATGTGGGCAATCAGATCACAGTCAAAAGATGAAATGCTCCGTGTCGCAACCCAGGGTCTTGCCCAGCTTGGATCCCAACGATGGGATTTCATGCCCGTTGCCGTAGAGCTTTTCATTGATGGCGAAGATTTTACCCAGGCTTCCAAATGTCTGGACGAGCTTGACAAACAGGATGTCGCCCCCGCAAGCGTTGCCTATCTCCGTGGCTTACTTGCCGCACGCCGGGGCAGGGGATACGAAGCTGTCGCATGTTTCCAAAAATCCATAGGATTCGGAAATGAAAACCCCAGGCTCATGATCACCCTCGCTCAAACCCTCGCCGCCCTCGGCGACGAGCAATCCGCCATAAATCAGATTCGTTCCCTTGTTTCCAAAGAACCCGAATCGATAGATGCAAGGCTGTATCTCTCCAAACTCCTTCTCCAGAATAACGATCCCGACGGGGCTGCCGTCCAGGCCCAGGAACTCCTCCAGTACTCCCCCAACAACACAGAAGGAAAACAAGTGCTCGCTCAGGCATACATACAGCAGTATGGCTCTAAACTCGCCCAGGACACCTACGCCCGCTCCCAGGTAGCTGCGCTTGTAAATGAAATCAAATCCACCGGCCCCGATTCGCCACCCTCCGTTTTACTGCAGTTCCAACTCGCCCTCCAAAGCGGCCAATACGATCAGGCCGCATCTTCTCTAAGTACGCTCTCAACACTCTCGCCCGACGACCCCGAAGTAACCATTGCCGCCGCGGACTTGCTCATTGCACAGAAAAAAACCGATGATGCCGTTGCCCAGCTTAATAAAGGAATTACCAAACACCCCGACAGCGTCGCTCTTGTCCGATACCTTGCAAACCTGCTCGTTGAAAAGAACGATAACACCCAGGCCTGCCAGGTACTCAAAACTTCTCTCGACCGCGCCTCAAACCCGGACACAAAAAGATCATTGGGCCTCATGCTCGCAGATCAATACCGCAAGCTCAACTCCGATCAGGCCTATTCGCTCCTTGTTTTACTCGATAAGCAGTTTCCCGACGACATTACCATAAAACGCAAGCTCCTCACCTTCGAAAAAGTCGTTGAAGACGCGACGCTTGCCGATAATCTTATCCGCCAGATCAAAGCAGTTGAAGGTCAGCAGGGCTGGCAATGGCGATATGAACAGGCCAAACTTTGGTTCGTCCTCAAAAATTTTAACGAAAGAGGTTCCCAGATAATAACACTCCTTGAAGAAAATCTCCGCGCAAATCCCGAAGATCAGCAAAGCCGCCTTCTCCTTGCGATGGTCTATGATCGAGCGGGCCAAACCCAGTTAGCTATTTCAACTTATGAAAACGCGATAGCCCGATCTCCTCGCGACCTGCGAATTATTATCCCCGCCGTCGCCTTTCTGCAAAAGGCAAAGGAATTCGATAAAGCCGACAGTATCCTCACCCAAGCCGCAAAAGATAATCTTTCCCATCCAATCCTCACCGGCTACTCGCTCCAAAGCAGCCTCAGGAAAGGCCACCTTGCATCAGCCACAGGCATTCTAGAACAACTCCGCTGTGCTGACCCGAATAACCAGTCCCTTGATCTTTACCTGGCTATCATAAAAATGCGGCAAAATGATTACGCATCCGCGTCTAAATTGCTCGAAAATCTCCGCCGCCTCCAGCCCGATTCCCTGCCAGTCGCAAACGCGTTCGTTGAACTCAGCCTCCGTCAGGAAAATAAACGTCAGGCCATCGCGGTCTGCGACGAGATCGTAAAAAAAATCGGCTCCGCCGATGCCGTCCTCCTCAGGGCACGCACACTCCACGCCGTTGGCGACCCAAATGCCGCGTTAGTGGCTTACAAACAAGCTGCCCAGCTTGATCCCAACAACGCGCAGGTCTGGTTCCATCTCGGCCAATACTATTATTCGCTCGACAGCATCGATGACGCTGCTTCAGCAATCGAAAAGGCACTCAGGATCGAGCCGCAAAATCAGGACATGATCAAGCAGGCCATCGAACTCTTTCTTCAGAGCACAAATCCCGCTCTTGCCCAGCGAGGCCTTAAAATGCTTAACACAACTCTGGCCGCCAACCCCGCCGATCTCGATCTCCAGGCTGCGAAAGCCCGCGCCTTGCTCTCGTTCGGCACCGGTCCTGCTCTCGATGAAGCGGTTTCCATGCTTACCCACATTACCGATTCTAATCCCACAAATCCCACCGCCTGGCAATTGCTTGCGCAGGCATTTCTGGATAAGAATGACCCCGTCGCCGCTCTTGACGCTGCTATCCACGGCCTCGTATTTCTCCCGAACAACAGAGAGCTGCTGCTCTATAAAGCCAAAGCACAGGCCGCATCCAACCCCCAGCTTGCGATACCAACTTTGAAGATCCTTCACGAAACCGATCCCAACGATTCCGAAATAGCCCTCAATCTCGCCGGAATATACGCACGCAGCAATTCTTATAAAGATGCCCTCGAAATATTACGCAAACAGCTGCCCCGCACCTCCGGCCCTGTCCAGAAGCGCGTCAGTGTCGCCCTTGCCATTGCCACTTACAAAAGCGGCGATAAAGTCCAGGCCCGCAAATTGCTCGATCAGCTCAAATCCGTCGACATCAATGATCCCACTCTTCTCCTTGCGGATATTTCGATTATGAAGGATGAACTCAAGTATGATCAGCTTGTATCACTTGCTTGTGATTGGTTCCGCGATCACCCGCAGGATTCCTCAACCATAATCACAATAGCAAATGATCTTGGTACTTCCAATATCGATACATCCAGGCTGGCCGCTGTTCGAATTCTCGAAAATACCTCTGCCGCGGCAAGGGATTCATACACTCTCGCCAGCGCATATGCCCGTATGCTTTATATTATCGGCAATTCCGAAAAAGCTGCCCACGCCTACACCCGCGTCCTTGAACTCCAGCCCCAGGACCTCGTCGCCATGAACAATCTTGCCTGGATACTTTGCGAACAGCAGGGAAAATTCAATGAGGCGCTTAAAGTCACGCAGAAAGGACTTGAGATATCCCCGCAATATCTCGATCTCATCGACACCCGCGGAATGGCTTTCTTCAGGCTCGGCCAGTATCAAAAAGCAATAGTTGATTTTAATACATGTACGCAGTTATATCCGGCTAACGTACCCTCGGCTGCCGCTTCGAACTTTCACCTTGGCAGGGCTTATGCCGCTACAGGTGAAAAAAATCAGGCGGTGCGGTACTTACAGACGGCTATGAAAATAAACAGTAAAACAGGCGGCCTCTCGGCAGCGGATGTGACCGAGGCACAAAATCTGCTCGAGGGCCTGCTAAAGGAGTCAAAGTTATGACAAATCTACCGCATTCAATTAAAAGCTCTCTCGATTCAGCAGAAGTTGTTTCAAAACTGCCCGATGTTGTCCTTATCGGCGAAGATCAGTGGGCATACATCCAGAAATGGTATAACATGACCCAGCGAGAACTACAGATCGCAAGGTATGTTTGCCAGGGACTCTCGAACCAGCAGATCGCCAACAATCTCAAGATACAGCAGGGTACCGTCAAGACCCATATGAGAAATATTTATAGAAAAACGTGGGTCAACAACAAGATCGCCATGCTTCTCAGGTTCGTAGAGGCGTCTAATACGTTGAGTGTGCCGCTCAATACGCCCGTGCAGACAGCCGTCCCGGCTATGCAGCCGATAAGCTGATTGTATCAGCGTATATCGTACGCCGGGTTATGCAGGTGTATACCTTTGCGGTCATGTGCCGCACGCATACGCGCCGCGCGCATTCGCGAAAAATGCTATAGCTGTCTCCTAAAATAAGAACAGATTCAGTTTTTTCTGATCGCAGGGCTTAACCCGAAATTCGTATCAGGTTGCGTATGGCAAGGCTTGGCTTTATCAATAGTACAAATTGTTTTCGGGCGGTGTTTTTTTAATCGCAATCTCTATTGACAAGATTTGCCAAAAACATATAGTTGATTGTGAACACGAATTTGGGGGTGGCCGACTGGTCACGTTTTCGTATTTGCACAAGGTTCGGGGGGAACTACTTTGCAGATTCGTATGTACATTGTATTGTTCATTCTGCTTGCTCCGGCTTGCGTCTCATTTGCTGGCGGGTACGATTACGCAACTGCCCATGCAAATTTTGGCGATCCTGTCCGGGGTATCGGAAATGATATCCTCTCCTGCCCCCAGGTCCTGGCGCAACCAGCATCTGCCCCACTTACACCCGCTCTGCCGGCCGCAATTTTGCTCACAATTGCTGGTTTTGCCTGCGTCTCTTTCGTGCGTGATCGGGCGACATGGCTTTCGATCTTGATCTGCTTCGCTGCCTTGGCTCTCCCACATCAAATAGCACGGAAAATAGCCCAGCCCATTGTCGCGGCAACGAAAAAGGCGTGTGAGCCCTCCGTAAGTAGTGGTTTGCCCGCCTCTTTAGCTCCAACTTCGCCTAAAATCTCACTCGATTACGCCGGCCTGCTCTACAGGCTTACCGCCGGTGATGCCATCGCCAAAATACTATCGCAGGCAAAATGCTTTCAGTTGCAAATTGAGTCGCCTTTCGCGTTTTGCATTAATTACTTTGCACTTTCAATTCAAAGATCATTTGTTGTACATCAGCTCCCCCGCGGCCCTCCGCAATTCCACCTCAGACTGTGATGTCTCTCGCAAAGCTTCGTCAAGTTTTGCCACGCGTGACAAAAGATAGCAACTTGGATTATCTACTAAGGAGAAGTTACAATGACAAAAACATTCAATATTACGGCCCTGCTGGCGATCGGCATAATGTTGTTCATGACCCAGCCGGTAAATGCCGTACCTACGCTCCAATTTGCAGATGGCTCCGGCTCCTGGACGTATGCTCCCACTGGCACCGGCAGGGGGGCTTTCACTTTTAGTCCGGTTATTAAAGTTACAAAAGGCTGGGGAAATTCCAGCTCAGACCCGCTCCGGGGCGCTTATGTAAACATACCCAAGCTTAAAGTCACTCCGTCGGTCAACGGAACTTATAAGCTTACTCCCCAGAACGGCAGCACATTCAGCATCACAGATGCCGCGGGTAACACCACTTACCTAACTGGAACGCTCGGAACAGGAAATCTTATTCCTTCCCGTGCCAGCGGCCTGGGATACACAGTTTATCAATCGGATATCACCAATATTCAAGTGAACAACACTATCGATTCTGAGGCTCTCAGAAGGATACAGAATCTTGGTGATAATCCTTCCATTGATTTTGCTATCAAGATCAATGGCGCAAGTCCTTCCTTCAAGGCTATGCTCGACCAGGGACTGTCCGGCCAAAATGGATTTAAAGGCTCTTGCCAGATCATTCCTGCTCCCGGTGCTGTACTACTGGGGTCGATAGGTGTTGGCATTGTCGGCTGGCTTAGAAGGCGAAGAACTCTCTGAGATGGAAGGAAACGTTAAATGAGAACGCTGGCGAAATATATTAAATCGTTTGTCTGTGTCCTGATCGTAATCGCCGCGATTGTCGCGCCGGTCACGGGATTTGTTCCACAAAAAGGTTCTGGCGGGGTAAGTGCCAAAAACCAGATCGATGAGTCCAATTTTTCTCCGCAGTGGACCGACTCCGTGCTCGATTTTTCGAATATTCAAAACAATGAGCCTAAGGAGTCTATACATAAAGCGATCTGGGATTTCTCAGGCCAGGAAACAGCTGTCGTTCTTGATGGCACAGACAAGCAAAATAGCTTCGCCGATATTCTCAAAAACGATTCCGCTTCCGGGTACGATAAGCTGGTGGAGATGGCGCGAAATGGATATGCCGACTTCGGCAGCCAGGTAGTTACTTCCACCGCTTATAGATCACAAGG
>MHYB01000015.1:22342-39622 GCA_001824635.1 Planctomycetes bacterium GWF2_50_10 | reverse complement strand
GTGATTCAGGTTCCAACGGCTACACGGATGTGCCTGCAACTCCCGGCGATCCGGGAACTAAACCCGTTGATCCCGGCACTGGTGGTGGTGGAATAACAGACCCGGTAGATCCGCCGCCGGTTGATAATCCGGTCGTACCCGCTCCGCCTGCTTTATTGCTCGCTCTTGGCGGGGCACTGTTGGTTGCAAGATTTAAAAAAATATTTAAATAGCTCAAAATGCCGCGCGGGCACGGAACGGGCTTCCGTTGCCCGCGCAGCAAGTAATATACGTTAGCTTTAAGGTAAATGGAACTATGGTGGAAAGGAGGGCAGCAGCGAAGTTCTGATGTGATCACTTCGACCGTTTCGGTCTCTAAACACAATTCAGAACGAAAGACAAATCACGTCGTGCCTCTGCGCAAAATCTACTGCTTGGGGGTTACTGTTCAGGCAATCAACTTGCCGGGCATGCGGCGAAGCCGGCATCTTGATGAGGTTCTATGGAATCGCTGCTAATACAGATTGGGGGAAAAATGAAAACAGTTCTGATTGTCTTTACAGTCCTGCTCATAGCGGGACCGCTTCTTGCAGTGCCAACGCTTCAAACTTATATTCAGGGCGCCACAGCCGGCAATGTGGGAGACGACCATGATTCATGGTTTGCCTCTGGCTCAGGTCCGTTTGATCTGGTCCTTACCGGCGCGTATGGACCAAAAACGACCAAGATCAAATACGCCACTTTGGTCGTATCTGTTCCACAGGGCCAGACCGGCACTCTTACGGTCAACGGCGCAAATCTCCTCACAAACGCCAACACGGCCATAAAATCAAATGCAAACACGGATATACTCACGAATGTTTCCGGTAACGATGGATTTAGCACAAAGAATTTCTTGCCGGCAAATTTCAATTCGCATTATCCGTTCCAATCGAATGTATCTGATTTTATTGTATTTGATGTGGGAAGTTTTGCCAAGGTCGGCTCCATCAGCAACTACGATGCGGATTCAGGCATTATTTCACCAAACGCCGGCATCGGCCAGTCAAAGACCTTCTCCGTCACAGCCACAGGTTTTGACTGGGTACATTTTGACATCTATGCAAAAATAACCGATAAGAAGGGGTCCCGGTGGGTATCCACCTGGGATATCAACCCAGGTTCGCACGACGCAACATACGTTCCAGAAAATGGGAATAACGTTATACCTGCTCCCGGTGCGATTCTCCTGGCCTCTATCGGTGCAAGTCTCGTCGGCTGGATGCGAAGACGCGGCCTCAATTAGCAGTCACGTGGTGGTTAGAGCCATCTCTAGATGCAGCAAAGGCCTGGCTCCTTGCGAAGTCAGGCCTTTGTATTTTCAATATATCCCTTGCGGGATGAATTTAGAACCGCTAATTTATTTCGGCTCTTCGTTGCTCGCTGCCGCTGCCGGCTCGGCGTTCTTCACCGCATCACTCAGCAGGTGAACAATAATTTCAACCCTGCGGTTCTTAGCTTTGCCCGCTGACGTCTTGTTTGATGCCACCGGTGCAGTATCTGCTCTGCCTACCGCCCGTACATCCTGCGGATTCATGCCCTGTTTCACGAATTCGCGTGTAACAGATAATGCTCGCTGGCTTGAAAGCTCCCAGTTATCTTTCCATTTGCTTTTCTTGATAGGATCGCTGTCTGTATTGCCGACCACATCCACCATCTTACCGGCGTACTTCTCATTGATAACCGAGTAAATCTTACCCAGCGGATTACCCTTTTTCAACTCAGCCTTACCTGAATCGAACAGGATCAGATCAGGCAATGTTACCGTGATCGTTCCCGCGTTGGCATCGAACTTTGTGTCGAAGCCCTCAAACCCTGTCGCCTGGGCCGGCGTCTTCTTGCCTTGGGCTATCTGCCTCTGAAGTTCATCAACCAGCGACTTTTCCTGCGCCAGCTGCTGGGCAAGTGCAGCCCTTTCCTGTGCCGTATTCTCATACAGCCCCTTTAGGTTCTGGTGCTCAACATTGAGCCCCTGGTATTTCTTTTTCCAGTTCGTGCAGCCCGTCAATATTGACATAGCCGCGATCGCAGTCAGAACCCACATACTTTTTCTTGCAGCACCGTACATCTCAGTATCTCCTTTACTAAAACCAAGATTCCCTTAATAACCCATCATATGGGTTATATATTCAGAAATATCATCTGCGAAAATCATAACCGCACATATAGCTAATGACAAGAAGGGACCGTAAGGAATTTGACGTGTTTTTTTAAATATTAGTTGGTATAGCGCCCACATCAATCCTACAAAAGGTGCTATGAAAAATGCTACAACTGCCATACCAGGACCGATAATCGTCCCTGCTGCGCCCATCAGATGCACATCTCCAAGCCCCATAGCCTCTTTTCCAAAGCCCAGCGTCCCCAATATTCGCGTCGCCCATACTATCCCAGCCCCGCAAAAATATCCCCAAAGTGCCCCGGCAAACCCGTTAAAAACGGCAAAACTGTCCAGTTTCCCCCACAAATCTCTCACAGCTTCATTGTTTTTTGCCGCCCAGTAAAGCCCCGCTCCGCACACCAATATAGGCAATAAAAACACGATCTCACGCAAAACTTCAACCCTGTGGTTGTACCTCGCGTCATCCGCCTGGGGCATCGTTAAATCAGTCTCGTTCTCATTATATTGTGCGTAACTGGGCTTGATCACCCCCGTCATCAGTAGCAGGTTAGAAATAATCATCCCTATCCCCGCCCCGATCGCCGCCGCCCCAACCCCGCCTTTAGCAAAAGGCAGCAGCCCATTTGCCCGTATATACTCCGGATCAATAACGAATCCCGCCGTCGCGGCCCCCGCAATTCCCACCGCCGTCACGAACCAGCATATCGAAATCGGTATGATCCAAAGCTCAAGATCGATCGCGCTTGCCGCTATAAGTGCACTGATCAGCGTTATATGCACCAGGAATATCAGCCAACCGCCGTTTGCGAACTGCTCCATTCCAACCAGTGCGCTTCGTGTTCCCCAAACAAAATACGCCGCGAAAACCCCCACATGTACCAGCCCCGTGATAAATTCGATTATGATATACCTTGGTGATATCGGGCTTTTGCAGCACCTGCACTTGCCCCCCAGCACCAGCCAAGACACCAGCGGAATATTATCATAAAACTTGATCCGCTCCTTGCACCCCGGACAGCTTGAAGGCGGATGCGCCAGCGACATACCCCTTGGCAGCCGCCAGATCACCACATTGAGAAAACTCCCAATAGAGCACCCCAGTGCAAAAACGAATATTACCCAGATCCAAACCGGTACAAGTGCCAAATCTATCTCCATAAAAAAAGTGGGCACGATCCTTCGCACCCACTTATTATCGGCTAAAAACTGCGATTCTCAATTGTAAATCGCTTATTTTTCCCGGTTCACTATCCCTGCTACCTGCATCGGCAGCCCGAACAGCCTTATAAACCCAATCGCGTCCATACTGTTATACTCCGCTCCCATCGTAAAGCTAGCCAGATGCGGATTATACAGGCTCTTGGGACTTGTCATCCCGGCAACGGTCGCTTGTCCCTTAAACAATTTGACTTTTACACTGCCGCTAACATTCTCCTGCGTAACATTCACAAACGCATCCAGCGAATCCCGCAGCCTGCAGAACCACTGCCCGTAATACACCATTTCCGCATACTTGAGCGAAATCTGCTGCTTATAATGCATTGTCTCGCGATCCAGCGTCAGCGTCTCCAGTGCCCTGTGAGCGTTCACCAGTATCGTCCCGCCCGGCGTCTCATACGCCCCTCGGCTCTTCATACCCACAAGCCTGTTCTCAACAAGATCGATCTGTCCCACGCCGTGCTTGCCGCCGATGAAATTCAGTTCCTCTATCAGCTTCATGCCGTCCATCTTCCTGCCGTTAAGCTTTACCGGCACGCCTTTTTCAAACCCGATCTCAACGTAAGCAGGGCGGTTAGGCGCCTTGTTTATGGGCGTAGACATCACCCAAAGCTCATCCTTTGGCTCATTGCGTGGATCTTCCAGGTCCGCACCTTCATGGCTTATGTGCCAGAGATTCCGGTCCCGTGAATATATCTTCTTCTTGCTCTGTTCTATCGGGATGCCGTGCTTGTGTGCGTAATCAATCGCCGCCTCTCGGCTCGTCAGCTTGAAATTCGGATCCTTCCACGGCGCGGTTATCCTCAAACTCGGGTCCAACGCCATGAACGTCAGTTCAAACCGCACCTGGTCGTTACCCTTGCCCGTTGCCCCGTGCGCCACCGCAGTCGCCCCCTCAACCTGTGCCACATCCACCTGGTACTTGGCAATCAAAGGCCTCGCGATCGACGTCCCCAGCAGATACCCGTTCTCATAAATAGCCCCGCTTTTGAGCATGGGCCAAAGGTAATCCTCCACGAATTCCTTCCGCAGGTCCTTGACTATGCACTTCTTCGCACCCGAAGCCAGCGCCTTCTTCTTTATATTTGAAAGCTCATCGCCTTGCCCAAGCTCCGCCGCAAACGCGATGACCTCATAACCATAAGTCTCTTTCAGCCACGGCAGAATCACACTCGTATCCAGCCCGCCGCTGTACGCCAAAACAACCTTCTCGGCCTTAATCTTCGCCATATATCAAACTCCGTTTAATATTAAACCCAAACCCGCCATTATACCCCTCCTCGCCACCCTGTCAATCCACACGCCCTCAACGCGTAACTCGCAACCCGCAACAATCTTCCTATTCCTCAAAATCCTTAGGATTAAACTGCGAAGCAAACTTCGTCCCGCTCACCCGCAGCGCCGCCACATCCGCTTCCGAAACCTGCCCCAGTATGAACTGCCTCACTGTATCGTTTGGATGATTCTTGATATACTCCGCATCCCCGTCTGCCAGTATCTTGCCCTTGTGCAGCATAACTATCCGATCAGATATCTTGTACGCGCTTGTCATATCATGTGTAACGGCTATCGACGTAATGCCAAGCTCCTTCTTAAGCTTGAGTATCAATTCATTGATCACATCAGACCGCACCGGATCGAGTCCCGTCGTCGGCTCATCATAGAAAACAACCTCTGGGTTCAGTGCGATCGCCCTCGCCAGCGCAACGCGTTTTTTTTGCCCGCCAGAAAGATTCGCCGGATAATACGATTGATATCCATCGAGTCCCACAACCGCCAGCTTGCTCTTGACGATTTCGTCAAGCTGCCTCCGATCCGAAATATTCGTATGCTGCCTCACTGGAAACAGGATATTTTCATAAACAGTGGCGCTGTCAAAAAGCGCCCCGCCCTGGAACAAAAACCCCATCTGCATCCGTATCTTGCCAAGGTCTCGTTCATGCAGATTGTCAATGCGCTGGCCTTTAAAAAATATTTCCCCCGCAGTAGGCCGAAGCAGTGCGATGAGGTGCTTTATAAAAACCGTCTTGCCGCACCCCGAAGGCCCGATTATCACCGTAGTTTTGCCCTTCTCGATCGCGATACTTAGCTTCTCCAGCACCGCCTTGCCATTAAAAACCTTCGTCAGGTCCTTGGTAACAATTATTCCGCTGTCTTTATCAATCTCTGCCATTATTTTTACCCTGCTCGCCGCCACCGACTTGTTACACCCGCGCAGGCGGGTATCCAGACTCCTTGTGCTGCTTCTTTGAACTTTTGTTTTGCTTTTTTTTGAATTTGCTTCGGATTTCGAGCTAGTGCTTAGCTTTTTCTTCTACTTTTAAATTAACGACCGTATCGGATAGAAAATACTATACAGCGACTTCGAAATTATCGCCGCCGCGAAGTCCAGCGCCAGTATCGCGATAAAGCTCACCACAAACGCCTCCGTGCACGCCTGCCCCACTCCCTGTGCTCCCTGTTTGCAATTGAATCCTTTATAACAGCTTATCGCCGCTATCGCAGCCCCGAAGAAAAATCCCTTCGTCAAGCCGACCATCACATCCCACAGCGTCACTCCATAAGCCGTGAACTGCCAGTAAGCCTGGCTGTTGATCTTAAAAAACCACACGCTTATCGCATATCCGCCGAAACTTCCCATCAGGTCAGCATAAACAATCAGCACCGGCGTAAGCAGCAGGCAGGCAAGGATACGCGGCGCAACAAGATACCTGACCGGGTCCGTTCCCATCGAGCTTATTGCATCGATCTGCTCGGTAACATGCATCGTGCCAAGTTCCGCCGTAAGCGCCCCGCCCACTCGCCCGCTAAGCATCACCGCCGAAAGCACAGGCCCAAGCTCGCTCACCACGCTCAAATTGATAAGGATACCGATATGCTCCCCCAGCCCCATGCCCGCGAGCTGATCATAAGCCTGGAACGCAAGCGTCATTCCGACAAACGCGCCTGTCACCATGATCACCGGCACAGATTTTACCCCGATTATCAGCATCTGTGTAAAAACCAGCGGCCACGTCTTGCCCCGAAAAACGCTCGATACGCTCGATTTAGCCGACCGCCAGATGAACCTGGCAAACTGCCCCGTTTCCGTGACCGTCGCTATCGTACTTGCACCGATCTGTTCTACTATCATAACCCAGCCTTTTTCTTTGACATCGACAACAAGTGTACCTATCAGGGCATATTTTGCAAGGTCAATTACTGGACTAATGTACCCTGATTGCCGGTTTGAGAGTTGGAGGCAGACCAAATTTTTTTCACTGCCGGAATTCTAAAATTCAACTGGCCTCAACAAATGATCTGCCAACCAGCATAAAATACCGCAAGGTCCGCCATGACATGACTTATGTAACAATCTATAATTGAAACTCCGCGTGCCCGCAGCAATGCCCAGACAAAACCCGCAACCGCGGTGCACACTGATAAACCCAGCGCAAAAGAAAAGGGCACCACGGTAACAAGCACCGCAAGATGATGCACGCCAAACACTAGCCCATTTGCCGCCGCAGCATAGATTTTATTATCAGTAACCTGCATGTACTCGCTCACCAGGAACGACCGGAAGTAATATTCTTCTAAAAAGGCGTTACCGAGTGAAAAATAAACCGCCGCAACCCAGTAGTACTCAAGTATGCCTAGCGATTTCAGTTTGCCGATCACCTGCCCAGCCTCGATCTGCCCCCGGAATATCAGGTAATATCCCGCTATGATCGCCCCAGCCATAATCACGCCAAGCCCGACCCCAGCCGATCCGCTTGTGCGCACCAGCCCAGCCTGCCTCATCATCTCGCCCCTGCTGCGCCGCTGCCACATCCACACCCCGATAGGCACCAGCACCATCAGCCCCTTTCCCGCCCCGTAAGTCACCGCAGGATATATCTCCAGGTTAACCGCCGCCAGCGACACCACCGCCGGCAACAATGATATTATGATCAATAGTAAAATCTTTGTCCGCATATACTAATCTTTCTCCGCATTACATGTACATTCTATGTGTACCCAGCAGGGCGGGCAAGTATTCTTGCCCACCATGAAGACTACAGAGCAGCATTTTAAGATTATTACAACTTTTAGATACACAAAAAATCGTTTACTCCATTAATGATTTCGTAGATAATTACGTCAAATGCAATTGAATTCTATTCTCAAAAAACTGCTCAACTCGGATGAACCTTGCATTCGCTTCAAGGCTTTAACGATGCTACTGGGCAAAGACTGCAAATCCGCCCAAATGAGAAACTTGCGTGAAGAGATAAGGAACTCACAACGAGTAAAGTTGCTTCTATCACAAAGAAATGAAAAAGGCAAAATACCATTCCATCCATATAGAAAATGGTTTGGTGCTCATTGGGTTCTTTCCAGCCTTGCTGAAATTGAACATCCGCCAAATGACAATGAACTTATTCCATTGAAAGAACAAATTTGTGAATGGCTTTTCTCAAAACAGCATCTAGATAGTATACGCTGTATTCAGGATCGATTCAGACGTTGTGCATCACAGGAAGGAAATGCCATACATGCCATGCTTAAGCTAGGTTTGGCTGATAGCCGTGTAGATGAAATAATAGAGCGTCTTTTGAGCTTCCAGTGGCCCGATGGAGGGTGGAATTGTGACAAACGCCCCAAAGCGGTAAATTCATCATTTGTGGAAACGTTAATTCCCTTGCGAGCTTTAAGTCTGCATGCAAAAATTACTGGTAACAAGAAATCAAAAGCCGCTGCCCAAAGAGCAGCCGAGGTCTTTCTCAAAAGGCGCCTCTATAAAAGGCGAAGTGATGGACATATTATAAAAGATGCTTTTATCGAATTGCATTACCCATGTTATTATCACTACGACATACTTTTCGGCCTCAAAGTCATGGCTGAGTCAGGTTTTATAAACGATGACCGCTGTAATGATGCTTTGGATTTACTTGAGTCCAAACAACTATTGGCTGGCGGTTTTCCGGTTCAGAAGAATTATTATAGGCGATCTCGACAGCAAATTTCTGGTCGCTCACTGGTGGATTGGGGCAAAACGGGCAAGAGTTTTATGAATGAATTCGTTACTATGGATGCTATGTACGTCTTGAAAGCCGCAGGACGATTGAATCTGGAGGATCTTGTGGGGGATGGCAAGTCACTTTTGAGCAGCGGAACGGGGGATTCTGGATTAAATCATTAAAATTGGGGCATTTAGCCGATTTAAGACTAGAAGGTGTCCCAAATGACGTTTTGGGGTGACTTATATCTTAATTTTCATTTTATTGGGTAGGCTTATGGAAGCGATGGTTGAAGAGGTTGTTCGTGTGCCGGATGAGAAGACGCTTAGGCTTTTGGCGGATCTGAAGGCGAAACTTTACGCAAGCAATATGTCAAGGGCTCGCAAGGCGGCACATCAGCTTTCGTGGATGCAGGAGGATGGGTTTGCAATCCTCAAAGAGGCACTGCTCGATAGGCGAAGCGATGGTTTGAAGGTGGCGGCGGCGTACGGGCTGAGGCGGATGAGGGGGAGGATGAAGAAGATGGCGATGCAGGTTTTGCTGGAGGGCCTGTCCTCTGACAGCACGATCACGAGGAATGTATGCAAAAATACGGCGTTGCTGCTCAATAGAGCCAAAAAAGGGGCCGGATCGAATGCAAGTGCAGCCAAGGGTGGGTATTCCAGGTCGTATGGGAGACGATAAAGCAAGGGTTTGGGTTTAGCGTTCAGGGTTTACAGGAATGCGGGCAAACGTGGGTGCCAGGGGGAAAAATTGGATTTTATTTGTCAAAATAGTGGGGGGCGGCGACAAACTTATTTAATTGACACCCGTACTTATAAGAGTATAATTTAAGCTTTAATGTAACTTAAATAGTTATTCAGGCATAAAGAAATGACCTTTTTCGGATATAAAAGCAGTGTTGCAGTTTAGCCTTACAAGTGGACGAGGTGCTGCGCACTGGCGTTTTTATGGCTTGTTTTCACTTCAAAGCCGTAGGCCTTTGTACGAAGGATTTTACCGGAGGGATGTAATGCGGTAAAAACCGGACAAAGAGGTCTGTCGGTTTTGTTTTTGGAGTGGAAACTGTTTAGTTTCCATTTTTTTTTGGCTTTTTGGAGATCGCAATGAATCAGGAACTTATACGGATCGTCGACAACATTGCTCGAGACAAGAACATCGACCGTGAATCGATCTTTTCAGACCTTGAAGGCGCGATGATCTCGGCAGCTAAAAAGCATTTTGGTGAATCCGAACTTGAAATAGTAGTCCGTATAGACCGCAAGAACGGCGAAATTACAGCATTTAAGGGGACTGAGCAGATCGATATTCGTCAGCTTGGCAGAATTCCGGCCCAGACGGCTAAGCAGGTGATGATCCAGAAACTCAAGGCGGATGAGCGGTCGAGCGTGTTTACAGAGTTCGTTGCTCGAAAAGGGGAGATAATCAACGGCGTAGTGGTACGTTATGAGGGCGGGACTCTTATTATCAGCCTTAATAACCGTGTAGAGGCGTTTATGCCTAAGACGGAACAGATATCGGGCGAAAGCCATCATCCAGGCGAGCGGATACGGTCTATGATCCTGGATGTTCGCGATGCCTCAAACCAGATCAGGATAGTTTTGACCAGGACGCACCCGGATTTTATCCGCAAACTGTTTGAAATCGAAGTGCCTGAGGTGGCGGAGAACATAATAGAGATCAAGGCGCTGTCGCGAGAGGCGGGTTATCGCACGAAGCTGGCTGTGATATCAAATGATGACAAGGTTGACGCGGTCGGCGCTTGCGTGGGCGTGCGCGGCAGCAGAATTAAAAATATAGTAGACGAACTCGGCGGCGAAAAGATAGATATAGTGAGATGGAGCGATTCGTCGCAAGTTCTTATTACCAATGCTCTTATGCCTGCGAAAGTTAGCGAACTAGCGCTGTGCTTCGAGATAGGCAGGGCGACGGTTGTAGTTGACGAAGATCAGCTTAGTCTGGCGATAGGAAAGCATGGGCAAAATGTGCGTCTTGCGGCGAGGCTTACGGGTTGGGATATCGATATTCTCACGCCGGACGAGTATAACGCGGGGGTTGAGCGGCTAAGCAATACAGTTAAGGGTGTTGAAGGGGCTGATGATACCACGCTGGATAAGCTTATAGCGCTGGGCGTGATAACGGTTCTGGATCTGGAAGAGGTAGGCTCTGAGCCGCTGGTGAACGAATTGGGATTCAGCAGTGAACTGGCGACGAGGATCGTCGCGGCGGCGATAGAGGAAGCCAAACGTCTGATGAATGAACCGAAGAAGACGCACGCGCAGAATATTCTGCATAAAGAGTGATTAGTGATTAGTTTTTAGTTTGTGCATTATCAGGCTCCTGATGGAGCTTAAATGAATGGAGATTTTTTTTGGCTACGTTATTAAAAGTACACAACCTGGCAACTGAGCTTGGCGTTAAGAGCAAGGCGATCATTGAGAAATGTGCCGCTGAGGGTCTGGATAACGTCAAGACGCATATGTCGCCTGTATCGGCTGGACTTGCGGCTACAATCCGTGAATGGTTCAGCGAAGGCGATCATAGTTCCACTATTGAGAGCACCGATAAGGTGGACCTGGCGAAGGTTCGCGTAAAGCGGAAGCCGACCAAGAAGGAAGAGGTACTCGAAACGGCGGTTGAGGCGCCCGCAGAGGAAACGGAGCCAGAAGTCGGCGGCGAAGGCGGCGAGGGTATAGAGACTGTTGAAGAATTGCCGGCTGAGCCAGTGGCCGAGATCGAAGAGCAGCAGGAAGTAATTGAGGAGCCATCGGCTGAAGAGGCTGCGGAAGAACAAGAGCCAGAAGAGCCGCAAGCGGCTGAACCTGAAGAGCCTAAAGCACCAGAGCGCGTTATGCCCGCGGGGCCGATTAACAAACCGGCACCGGCAGTTCTGAACGGGCCGCGAGTTGTTCGCGTGGAAGCGCCGGAACCGCAAAGACCAATTCGGCCGAGAAGTCCGATTAGCAGGCCGGGCGCGCCCGGTCAGCGTCCGCCTATGGGACAACAACGTCCACCGATGGGTGGGCAAAGACCTGCGCCAGGCGGAGCAAGACCTGGTGTCGGCGCACCGCCAAGAGGGAGATTTGATAAGCCAGCTCCCGCACAGCAGCCTGTGCCGGCGCCGATTGACGATCATAAGAAGAAAAAAGTCAAAGACAAATACCAGGGGCCAGAAGAAGAAAAGAAGCCGACGAAGCTGCTTAAGTTACGCGAACGCGATATGGCTGAGAGACGCGCGAAGCTTGACGCAGCGGGCGGTGAGAACATACGCTTCAGGCCGGTGCGGAAGATAGAGCATAAGTCTCACGAGGCTTCGGCAAAAACCAAGCCGGAAAAGATCGCGGTATATGAACCCATTACCGTGCGCGAACTCGCGGCTGCGCTGGGTTGCAAGATCACCGAGATCATAACAAAATTGATGCGGCAGGGCAAAATGGTTACGGCGAACCAGGCACTGGAAACCGAAACTGCTGAGCTGCTTGCCCTGGAATTCGGCGCGGAGCTTGTAATAAGCAAACGCAAAACACTTGAAGAACATATCGCGAAGGAATTTGACGACCGTGAGCGGAAAAATATGCAGAAACGCTCGACGGTAGTTACTGTACTTGGGCATGTCGATCACGGCAAAACGAGCCTGCTTGATAGAATACGCAAAGCAAATGTTGCGGCCGGCGAGGCGGGCGGTATCACGCAGCATATAGGTGCTTACCAGGTAGCGTGGGACGAAAAGACAGTAACATTCCTTGATACTCCTGGCCATGAGGCGTTTACGGCGATGCGCGCACGCGGTGCGAATATGACGGATGTGGTCGTGCTGGTGGTAGCGGCGGATGACGGTGTCATGCCGCAGACGATCGAGGCGATACATCACGCAAAGGCGGCAAATGTTCCAATTATCGTGGCACTAAATAAAATAGACCTGCCCGGCGTTGATCTGCACCGGATATACGGTCAGCTTGCTGAGCATGAACTTGTGCCCACGGAATGGGGCGGCAAGACTGAAATCGTAAAAACAAGCGCGGTTACAGGGCAGGGCATTCCTGAATTGCTGGAATACCTTGACTATACATCCGAGCTGCTGGAGCTCAAGGCTGATAACAGCGTTGCGGCTACGGGATGGGTTGTTGAAGCCAAGATGACATCGAGCCAGGGCGCGGTTGCCACCGTTCTCGTAAAAGAGGGCGTAATGAAAAAGGGCGATATTGTGCTCGCGGGCGGCGGGTACGGAAGAATACGCACGCTCAAGGACAGCTACGGCAGGCCATTGGAAAAAGCGATAAGCGCTATGCCTGTGGAGATAAGCGGATTGAGCGAGGTGCCGTCGGCGGGAGATCGCTTCTATATAGTCGATGACATCAACAAGGCGAAGGCGGCAGCGGAAGAAAACCTGATGCTTTCCCGCGAGGAAAATCTCGCGAGGAAATCAACGGTAACGCTGGATAACGTGTTCTCGCAGATCGCGGCGGGAGCGGTTAAGGAACTTAGTCTTATTATCCGCGCGGACGTGCAGGGATCGGTTGACGTGCTGATCAAGTATCTTGGCGAACTGAGCACGCAGGAAGTTAAGATCAAGATACTGCACGCGGGCGTGGGCGGAGTTACCGAAGGCGACGTCATTCTTGCCGAAGCATCGAAGGCGATCATCATCGGCTTTAATGTGGTGGCTGATGACCAGGTGAAGATGATAGCCGAGAACAAGGGCGTAGATATTCGCTTCTACAATATCATCTACCGCATAACCGAAGACCTCAAGAAAGCAATGGCAGGTCTGCTGGAACCAGAGCAGCAGGAAAAGGTGCTCGGTCGCGCACATGTTCGAAACGCGTTCAAGGTTTCGGGCGTGGGTACGGTGGCGGGATGCTATGTCACAAGCGGCGTTGTGCAGAAAGGCGGCAAGGTACGTCTTATCCGCAACAACATCGTTCTAAAGGACGGCATCAAGATCGACTCGCTCAAGCATTTCAAGGACGACGTTCGCGAAGTCAAGACCAACTTCGAATGCGGCATAAAGCTGGAAGGGTATGATGACGTGAAAGTCGACGATGTTTATGAAATTTATGAAATTATAGAGGTCGCAAGGACCTTATAATATGCCATCAATCAGACAGGAAAAAATGGCGCGTGTCATTAAGGAAGCGGTGAGCGAAGCAATCGCCAACCACCTGAGTGATCCGCGCATCGAAGGGTTTATAAGCGTAACGCAGGTCAACCTTCCGCCGGACCTTCGATTTGCCGATGTGTACCTTTCGGTATTCGGAGTGAGCGAAAAGGCTGTAATGCTTACATTTAAGGCCATAACGCACGCATCGCACAGGATACAGTCTGTTGTGAGCAATCGGTGGCACAGCAAATATTGCCCTACCCTGCGATTTCACCTTGACGAGAATTTCAAGAAGACGCTAGAAACGATGAAGCTCATCGAAGAGGCAAATAAAGCTCACGAAGAAAAAGAAAAGGCAGAAAAAGAACAGCAAGAACAGGATGACAACCCCCAGCAAGATCAGTGATTTGGAAATCGTATGAAGGACAGCAAGAAATACTCAGAAGCATTGGCCAAAACCGTTCGCTCTCTTAAACGCAAATACGGCAAGATCGAAAAACCCGAATACGGGCTGAGTGCGGAAGTGCTAGTTTATGCCGTTTTGAGCCAATACCTTTCGGAATCGGCGTCGGCATCGGCTATCAAGAAGCTGGCGGCGCATTTTGTTGACTGGAATGACTTGAGGGTGGCTCGTACGGATGAACTGACGGATGTCATAGGCAAAGACACCGTGGAAACTCGCGAGATGGCTGATACCATGACCAGGGTTCTTATGGCAATATTCAATAAGTATGACGTGATGAACCTGGAAGCTGTTGCGGAAGCGGGCAAGCGGCAGGCGAAGGCGATCCTGGAAAAGCTTATTCCCGAATCTCAGTATGTTATTAATTATGTAGTTTTAACTGCATTTGAAGGTCATGCGATACCGCTGACGGGCCAGATGACCGAATATTTAAAGGCTAATGAACTGGTTCATCCCGATTCTACGCCTGAGGAAATAGAAGGATTTCTTGAGAGGCAAGTGCCGGCAAATCAGACGTATGAATTTTACGCCCTTATCCGCAAGGATGCCGAAAGCACGATGCCTAAAAGATCCATATCAGCAACCATTTCCGATACAGACGTAAAAACTTCATCCAAATCCGCCAAGAAGCAGTGAAAGGAGTAGCAGTTGTCTAACAATGTTTTAAAATTAGGTCTGCCCAAAGGCTCTCTGCAAGGGGCAACGATAGACCTTTTCAGCAAGGCAGGATTCAAAGTATCCGATTTCGATAGAAGTTATTTTCCGCGGATAGATGATGAAGAGATCAGTCTTATTCTTCTTCGCGCACAGGAAATGAGCAGGTATGTCGAAGACGGCGTGCTTGACGCGGGTTTTACGGGTTATGACTGGGTGTGTGAGAATAACTCAGATGTGGTTGAAGTATGCGAACTGCTTTACAGTAAGGCGACTTCCAAGCCGGCAAGGTGGGTACTGGCTGTTCCGAACGAATCCGATATAACAAAACCCGAAGATCTTGAAGGCGGCATAATCGCAACGGAACTGGTAAATGCTACTAAGCGGTATTTCGCAGATAAAGGTATAAATGTTAAGGTGGAATTCTCATGGGGAGCCACCGAGGTTAAGGCCAGGCTCGTGAGCGGTATAGTTGAGCTTACCGAAACAGGCTCATCCCTCAAAGCAAACAATCTCAAGATCATCGATACTGTTATGACGTCCACAACGCGATTCATCGCGAATAAGCAGGCGTGGGCAGATAAATTTAAACGTGAAAAAATTGAAAACATCTCAATCCTCCTTAATGCTGCCATAGACGCACGGAGCAAGGTGGGTCTAAAGATGAACGTCAAACGCGAAAACCTAGATGCGGTAATTAAAATATTGCCGGCGGAGAAAAGCCCGACTATTTCTGGTCTGGCTGATTCGCAGTGGGTGGCGGTTGAGGTTATCCTTGAGGATAAGGTCGAACGGCAGATAGTTCCCGAACTCAAACGTGCCGGCGCGAGCGGCATTTTCACTTATCAGTTAAACAAAGTTATTCATTGATCTTTCGGAGGTATTATAATGTCCGGTCATTCACACTGGGCTGGTATAAAACATAAAAAAGCCGCTAACGACGCAAAACGCGGCAAGGTCTGGAGCAAGATCGCTCGTATGATAATCGTTGCCGCAAAAGCCGGTGGCGGCGACCCAGACCAGAATCTCACGTTGCGCTATGCCATCGATAAGGCAAAAGCCGCCAACATGCCTAAAGACACTATCGAAAAAGCAGTCAAAAAAGGCTCCGGCGAGCTTGGAGCTGTGAATTTCGAACAGGTGCTCTACGAAGGCTATGCGCCGGGGGGCATCGCGATAATGGTGGAGGCTCTCACCGACAATCGCGCAAGAACCGCTCCTGAAATTAAGAAGATATTCGAAACACGCGGCGGAGCACTGGGAACAAGCGGGTGTGTGAGCTATATGTTCTCCAAAAAAGGACTCATTACAGTTAACATCGCGGATGTTGACGAAAACAAGCTTATGGACATAGCGCTTTCTGCAGGCGCAGAGGACATGGTAAATACGGGGGATGTGTACGAGATCACCTGTGACCCCGCTTCTTTCGAAGCCATAAAAAAGGCTGTGGAGGCGCAGAAAATTCCTATTCAGGTTGCAGAGGTTTCGATGCTTCCGCAAACGAGTGTTCCGGTGACAGACTCGGAAATGGCAAGAAAGATACTCGGCCTGATGGAGGCGTTTGAAGATCATGATGATGTTCAGAACGTCTATGCGAATTTCGATATGCCTGATGAAATCATGGCGAAAGCAGGCTGATCAGAAGGTATTTTGAACTATTTGATCGAATTGGAAACACGGTTTTTATATATGAAAACCGTGTTTTTGTTTAGGAATTGTTAAAACCACGCCGAATGACTCTTGATAATGGCACCTCATTTGGATATACTATCCAGTTTGGGGTCGCTTAGCAGTACCGATCTCGTTTGTATTATCGGAGGTTTTGACGGTGAATAGAAGTCTGTTTAGAGTTTGTCTGGCGGTGGTGCCAGCGGTAATGATTCTTGTGCTGGGCGGATGCTCGCTTATGGGCGAGCCGCGGGTCAGGCTGGGCTGCTATGCCACGTCGACTCCGGGGACTCGCTTTATCGACGGCAAAGCTCTTGGCAGTCATAACTACGACAACCTCTTCGGCGAGGGCAACGGCATAGCATACACCTGCAATGGCGGGCATATCGATATTGCACATCTGCGTATCGGAGCCGATAATACGAGGTGGCTTTATTATAAAATGTATCATTGTATAGCCGCTCATGAAAAAGGCTTTACCTACAGCCTTAATGTAGACCGCTCAGTCTACTATGTAACGTTGAAGTATCCGGATAACTGGAAAGATCTAAAGCTTGAAGAGAAGAAAAAGATCGCGCAGGAGGTGGCGCTGGAATGCGGCCAGTATCTGACGTTCACTATGACGACGTGGCATGAGGTGCTGACGTGGTACGGCTTTAAGACAATGGGGGTTGTGCCTGAAACACCTTCGGCGTTCTCGTGGGAGGATGTGTACTCAAATCTGCTGGGTACCAGACTGGGTGCGGAGGCGATCCAGGACAAAAAACATAAGTTCAACGAAGCTATGACGATAGCGTTGGCTAAGGAGATGTCGCTTCTTGGTATCCAATCGAACAAAGTTGCTTACGACGCGGCTGAAAAAATGAGAGGTAAATGGTTTATTGGCACCATAGCGGTCGACATGATCGAGCGTAATTTCGATATAGGCCTTGATGATGGAATGGTGACGCCGATGCTTGTGCCGGGTATCTGCCCCGACCAGGAGCCGAAGCTGTATCCAGTTCCGAATTTGAAGAAAACGCAGGAACTAGGATTTAATGTCGCACTTGAGATA
>MHYB01000015.1:11046-22320 GCA_001824635.1 Planctomycetes bacterium GWF2_50_10 | reverse complement strand
GCAAAATACTTAAAATCGTATATGCGAACGGCAAAGGCAGCCGTATAAAACCCGATCTGCAGATGGCCGCCATTATCGAACAGCTCAAACTCGAACAGGAACAGATGCATAAGAAATAGGCATTACACGGTTGTGAGGCGAAGCGGGCAGTAAATTCATCGTAGCGGAATCAGAATTAGTACGCTACACTAATCAAATGGTTAAAAATCAACAGCGAATCGAACAAATCGCAGGACTGGCGCTTGTGGGCGCTATTGTCGTAGGGTGCGGCTTTGTATTGCGACCTTTTGCTTCGGCAATACTCTGGGCGGCAATACTGTGTTTTGCTACATGGCCTGTGCACGAATTATTTATCAAGTGGTTCAAAGGCCGTCGCACATTGGCGGCGGCGATAATGACAGTGGTGCTGACCCTGATGCTGCTAATACCGTTTTTAGTAATCGGTTTTACTTTCACAGACAGCATTCGTATGGCGATGGAATGGCTCAATTCTCGTAAAGAACTGTCTTTGCCGGTGCCACCGGGCTGGATAGAGAGTATTCCTTTTGCGGGCGGAGCTATCCATCAGTACTGGTCCGATCTAGCTTCATCCGCCTCGCCGCTGATAAAACGATTTGATCCCTGGATACAGGATGTGGGGGCGTGGCTGCTTAGGCACAGTCTGGATTTCGCAAAAGGGCTGCTGCAATTATCACTGAGTATTCTGATAGCGTTCTTTTTATATCGTGACGGCGAAGGGGTGGTTACGCAACTTCGCGCGGGCTTTCAACGCATAACGGGCGATTATGCCCAGCATCTGATCGAAGTGGTAAAGACAACCGTTCAGAGCGTCGTTTACGGAATGATCGGCACAGCACTGGCTCAGGGGGTCGCGGCGGCTGTTGGCTTTGCGATAGTCGGTGTTCCGTCTCCGATGCTGCTTGGATTGTTTACATTTTTTCTGAGCTTTGTGCCGGCTGGGCCGCCGGTGGTGTGGATAGGAGTATCCGTTTGGCTGTTCGCGGAAGGGCACAGCGGGGCTGGGATATTCATGGTCCTTTATGGCATTTGCGTAATAAGTCTTATTGATAATTTTGTCAAACCATACATCATCTGCCGCGGCTCTAAACTGCCGTTTGTGGTGATGTTTGTAGGCGTGCTGGGTGGATTGCTTACATTCGGCTTCATTGGCGTATTTCTTGGCCCAACACTTCTGGCAGTGGGTTATAGTTTGACGCTGGATATCCTGGTGCATCGTCGCACAGCGATTTCAAAAAATAATATGCCGGTAGCCTGAAATTATTTGAAATTTGCGGCGACTGTCTGCTCGCTGAAGACGGGGGCTGTAGGTTCAAATTTCGCTATGTTCAGGCGGCTTGAGGAACGACGGAGCTGGCGGCATGTGAGTTCAAAAGAGAGTATCAAGCCAAGCTGGTAGAGATTGGGGAAATCCGCTTTCGCATTTTGCGTAAGGAACTGATGGAACTGCTTTGAGTCATAAAGAAACGCACTGGACATAGTGTTATAATTGAGAACGTCTGAGATGAGCTGGGGAGAGCAGAGTTTTTTCCTGATTAGGGCCTGGATGCCAACGGGATCATGCGCGGGGGAAGTAGTTTTTAACAAATGTGATCGCATTCTAGTGAAAGCTTTTTGCGTGAGGCGGGCGTAATAGGCGATCATTTTGTGAGTATCCGTCAAATGGAATGGACGTGCGGGGCGGCCATTGAGCATGTCGACGGCTGCAAGGGCGGGGTTGCATAGTTCAATAGCCTGGCGGACAAGTCTAGAGTTTTTCTTCAATTTCCATGGAGCGCGGTAAGAGATATCTATTATATCGTTGGCGAAGAAGGGTATTTCTGTGCGATAGAAGTAGCTGTTGAATGAGCAGCTGCGGCCCGCGAATCGCTGCTGCCTGGCGCGGAAATAGAAGTCATCGAGACGCCAGAAAAGATTTTGGCCCGCGGTGCGGTCGAAATAGGTGCGGACGGAATCCCTGAGTAGCTGGTGGTGGTCTGGCGGGAAAAAGTCGGAGAAGATCGCGGGAGTGAAACCTATATGCGGGAGCATTTTGAGAGATATGATCCTGTCGAAGTATATCGAGGAGGATGAGTTTGGTATTCCCATGTGGGTTATGTAATAGAAGCCGCGGAGGATCTCGCCGCCCATTCCAGAAATGGAGGCGAGTCGCTGGGGGTTAGTTTGGCGGTTGCAGGCGAGGGATGCGATAAGATTTAACGCGTTGGTTTCGCCGTCGGTGAGTGTGTTGATCTGGTCGAGGTCGCTGAGGAAAGAATCTTCAAGGCCTTTTACGGGTGAAATAACCTGGTGTGGAAAATCTACCACCTGCCTGAGCTTGTTTATGACGGCAAGTTCGGCGGAGTTATTTTCGGCTATTGTCCAGCCTTGGAAAGGTTTTGCACAGCGGAGGGCGGCGACGAGATTGAGGCGTGAATCGTGTCCGCCTGTGAGTTCAATTGAAACGGGGGCGTTATCGAGCCGCTGGTCGAGTAAGGAAGTGAATGTATGGGAGAGTTCGGAGGCGAGGAGTTTTGGGGGCATTAGGCGCGATTCATGCGGGGGCGTCCAATATTTTGCTGTTTTGAGTCCTGTGCGGTCGATGGTGAGCCATGTCGCGTCGGGGATTTTTTTTATGCCCTCAAAGAGAGTGCGGTCTTCGAGAAGGTGGCCGATTGAAAAGTAGTGCGCGAGAGAAGCTTTGTCGAAGGACGGGTTTGTAATAGCGGCGATGGCTAGGGCGGAGGTGGCAAATATGGTTGCGCCGTCGATGGTCGCCATGTAAATGTGTTGCAGGCCCACGCGGTCGGTCGCGAGGTGAAATGAATGCTGAACTGAATCGTATATAGCCACAACGAAGGGCGCATCAAGGCTTGTAATACAGGATGGGCCGTGATCGAGGTATTGACGAAGGATGTTTGCGGCGAGGGTTTGGCCTTGGCCAGGCAGGGAGGCGGACCGAGGATTTCCTATGCAGCAGATCCAGCTTTGGGTTTGAGGGTCGAGTACAAATTGTTTTACAGCACTGTGGGGCAGGGAGAATCTTGACGCGATGAGCGAGTTATGGCGGATGAGATTTTCGGTTAGGTCAGGGAACTGGTCTTTTATGGTTCGGCACAGGTCCGACATAGAGGTGAGGTGGTCAAAGGTGAGTTTTGTGTGCGAGACCATTGCGGCAAAAGCAGGCATGTTTATCTCCTAATGATTGCTGTTAATTCGACCTTTGACTGGAATAGACGATGGCGCGATCTAGAACGCCCAGCGTGGTCTGAAGGCCGGGCAGACGTTTTAAAGTTGAAGCAGCGGCTAAAAGCAACTTTTCGCATGCGCGGGTTTTAGAACTAGTGAGAGTATCAGGTTTGGACTTGAGGCGGGCGATGCGAGGATATGAGCCGGTAACATATTTCTGGAAGGCGATCTCCCAGTTGAGCATGGTTTTGAAGCTGCCACAGTATGGCCGGACAGAATCGAGCCATGGCTTTGGCAGATACAATGTTTTCATGCCAAGCTTGAAGAGGCCGGTCAGGGGGATTGATTGGCTTGCAACCGAACGGATCGCGGGCTGGATTATCGCGGCAAGCTTCTGAAGGGTTCGGAAAATGAGGTACTCGCGGGGGACAGGAAAGTTGAAGAGCCATTCGTTATCGATGACGACCCAATTGCCGTTTACGATCATTATATTGCGGGGTATAAGGTCGATAACGCCGAGTGAGAGACAGTCAAGGGTGATGGTTGGGCCGTTAAGAGCGAACTGCTTATAGAATTGCAGCGGTGCGGTGCGGATCACCTTCAATGATATAATCCTTTTTATGTAGTCCGTAAAGAGTTGGTTTGCGGAGTTGAAGTCGTTGCTGAGAAGATCTCGCGAGATAGCATCCTCAAGGTTGATGCCGGTGAGATAATCAAATCTGATGCCACCATGCTCCAGAGCGGGCGGTGCGACAGTGAAGTTGTTGCCCAGGTAATCGCAGGCAAGAGAGTGATTGCGAAACAAGTTATAAATAAACTCTGATGCGTCGGGCGAGGCAGGGAGTTTATAGATAGCCTTTGCGGAATCGAGTTCCTGTAATACGGTGATCGTGCGGAATGGCAGTCGCCGGCCGGAATTATTGCTTAAGCAGGTTAGATTGCCCGGAAGATCGCATTTAAAATGAAGCGACATTGTTTTCAAACAGCCCCCAAAATCAGTTATACTTTGTGTATAGTCTATTCCGATTATACCTGTTTAACGCTAAAGCGATGAACCGGAGTAGAAGAATTCTATTCCCCTAAAAGCAATTCCAAAGTTATCTGAATGTGTTTAGACGGTCAAGACTATTTTTAATTTTATGAACAATGAACACATGAACTATGTAAACGTAAGTAAACTATTCAGAATAGCAAACCGGTAAAAGTTGAGTAAGTGCTCCGTCTTTGTGAAACAATTTTCATCATAAACGGGTTAATATTTTTTATTTGTATTGCCGAAGTTATTGATAATTGGTAAACAAGTTAGTAACCTGCGTTTCAGGAGTAAAGCCAGCGTGGTCTATATCATCTTGGAAAAAAGCAAATCGCAAAATCTATCGAGGCAGGATCTGGTTTCAACATATTTAACATTTACATCTAAGAAATTCATATCACCTGAATGTGCATATTATTCGGTTTAATTCATTCAAAAGGTTTATTTGTAGTTCAGTAGTATTGTTGTTTTTTTTGTGAGGAAGTACCATGAAGTACCAAAGAAAATCGATCAAGGGAATCAGTGTAAGCTTAAAGGTGGCCTTGTTGGCTATCGCAGCTTTACTGATGCCGACTGTTGCTGAAGCTGCGACGTATTATGTCGACGCAGTAAGCGGCAGTGATTCCGGCAATGGTTCGTCGACATCGCCATGGAAGACTATCGGAAAGGCGAAAGCGACAGTCGCGGCAGGGGACACAGTCTTGCTGCAGTCGGGTAATTATGGGGGAGTAAGCTTCGGTAATACTGATAGAAATGGTTTGAGCTGGACAAGTCCGATCACTTACAAGGCTGCTTCAGGAAGTAATCCGGTATTCGATTACCTCAATGTCGCATGGGGCAGTTCGACTACACCGGCAAAGCGTTACCTGGTTTTTGACGGCATATCTGTGATAGCCAAATCAGGAACCGGTCGCGTGGTTTCGATAGCAGACAGTTCTTTTTTGCAGTTCAAGAACATGCTGATCCAAGGTGATTTCAGGACGCGAGGAGTGGCAGGGACGACTGGTTACTGCGTTTATTTTTCAACTCCTAATTCTAAAAGCATCAATGACGTGTGGATAGACAACTGCGAGATTCGGGATGCATCGGTGGGTATAGAACTTACCGGAACGATCGGCAACAATGTAGTGATCCGTAATAATGAGTTGCATCATTTCGCGGCCAGCGGCATCAAGCCGGCAACGAAAATAGGCAACGGTACGATATATATCGAAGGCAACGAGATATATGACCAGGATGTTGTAGACGATGCACATGGCACTGGTATCAGTATCCGGAATGATAACATGGTTATCAGGGGCAATGTGATTCATAACTACGGTAATACCAGGGGCATAAGGAGTTACGGCCTGATTTTCCCGACCACAGGGTATTGCAACATGCTCATCGAGAATAATCTGGTATATGACACCATCAATATGTACTCGGTTGAGTTCTGTGATGTGGGCAGCAATTTTGTGATCCGAAATAATACATTCGTCGGCAGGCCCAGAGGCCGTACCGGATGCAGCTATTATGAATACGCATTGCAGATACAGCTTGCAACGGGTGTTAACGGCAGCGGTCTTAAGATGAATAACAATGTTTTCGTCGGCGCAGTAAGCGTGTCTTCAAGTGTGCCAAGCGCGAATATCAATAATAACATCATTTATTCACTGATCCGCAGCGGGTCATGGATATCTGCGCTGACCAATAACAAGATCGTGACAAGTTCTGCGACGAACTCATCTTACTTTTATCCGTCGGGCAAGTTTTTCCTCGGCGGCAGTGAGTTCGATAATTACGCGTTCAAAGTTGTAACCCGGACTACCGGTGCGGATCTGATAGACGAGTATCAACTGGCATCAGGGAGCCCCGGAGTAGATATTTGTCCGCTGACGACAGCTTCAGCAAGTGATATGCTGGAGGCATCGCGCGTGGATATCGCGTCAGTTGGCAATAACGGCAGCAACTATGCTGATGCAGGGTGCTATGAGTTTGGCGGTAAGCCGTCATCTGAGCCTGTCGATTCTAATTTTACATTTGTAGATGTAGGGCCACAAAGCGTAGTTGAGGATCATGCGCTGACGTTTAAACTCAGTGCGACGGATCCAGCAGGAGCGGCAGTGACGTATACCGCAGCTAATATGCCTTCAGGGGCGACTCTGTCGGGTGATACGTTTACATGGACGCCAACCTACAGCCAGAGCGGTTCTTATACAGTGACTTTCAAGGCAAGCAATGGAACCGCAACCCTTTCGCAGGCTGTTACGATCACAGTAACCAACGCCAACAGGGCGCCGGTGATGAGCGCTATAGCTACACAGAATGCCACATCGGGAAGCATGCTGAGCTTCAACGTGGTGGCGAGCGATCCAGATGGTGACGCTCTGAGTTATTCGGCGACCGGACTGCCCAGCGGTGCAAGCTTTACGGGCAGCACATTCTCATGGATACCGACTGTAACACAGGCGGGGTCTTATGATGTGCTCTTTACGGTTTCGGACGGCCAACTGCAGGTATCCAGAACTGTGACGATTGTTGTGGACGGCGGAGTCGTTGTGCCGGTAAACAAAGCACCAGTGCTTGCGGCGATAGGTTCCAAGACTGTGCAGGTTGGAAATACGCTTAGCTTCAACCTGGCAGGAACGGACGCGGAGAATGATACGCTGACGTATTCAGCATCGACGCTTCCCAGCGGAGCAACGCTGAGCGGACAGACATTTAGCTGGACACCGACAACAGCGGGCACTTACAGCGTTACGTTCAGAGTAAGCGATGGCCAGTTAGCTGATAGCGAGACAGTGGCGATCACAGTTACCGCAGTTTCGACATCGACCAACAAGCCGCCGGTGTTTGCAGTTATCGGCAACAAGACAGTTAAAGAACGTGATGCGCTGCAGTTTTATGTAAACGCTACGGATCCGGAAGGCAAAGCTGTGACATACTCTATAAAGGGTTTGCCGACCTACGCTTCGTTTACCGGCAACAAGTTCTACTGGAGACCGACGTTTATCCAGCAGGGCACGCACACAGTTACATTTACCGCCAGTGATGGTGTAACGACCTCGTCTTCGACGATCACGATCACTGTAGTGAATGTTAATCAGCCGCCGAGGTTGTATGATATAGGTTCGAAGAGCGTCAATGAAGCTTCGAAGCTGACGATCTACGCCAAGGGCGCGGATCCGGACAAGACGCCAGTAACGTTTTCAGCCAAAGGGCTGCCTGCGGGTGCAACTTTCACCCCTGGTTCTTATGGGACGTTCACATGGACGCCTACACGATTACAGGCGGGCACTTATTATGTGACATTTACTATAAGTGACGGGCTATTAACGGATTCCGAGACGGTGACAATTACGGTTCGTAACGTCTAAGACGCAACTAATTTGAATCAAGGCCCCGGTAATGCTGGGGCCTTTTTTTGCGCACAAATCTGTAATAACTACACTGAGTGACGACAAGCCTGTTTTTTATATTAAAAATGGTTGCTTAAATATAATTAGCCCGATAGGATATGGTCACGAAGGGGATTTTCAAATCATAAGTTAAAACGTGTTGCGGATTCTGCCGATAAGGATATCTATGAATCGTGTCGCAAATACAACGGTGGACAGCAGCCAGTTTTTTGGGGAATGGCTTGTCAGCAAGGGGGTGATCAAAGCCTCCGACCTGGAAAAGGCTCTGCAGGAGCAGCAGCTCACTGGAGGCCGGCTGGGCGAGGTGCTGTTGCGCCTTGAAATTACAGACGAAAATGACATTACCGAGTCGCTTTCGCAATACCTCAATATTGAGCGCTTCGAAATAACAAATATTTCCAAGCTGGATATTTCCCTGGCGAGGCTTGTGCCGGAAACGCTGGCGAGGCGTTTTTGCATGATAATTACGGGGGAGAGCGATGATAAAATAGTTGTAGCGATAGCTGACCCACTGAATATAGTGGCTATCGATACGATCAAGCACAAGATAAAGCGTCCGCTGAAGCTGGTGATAAGTTCGAGCCAGGAGATAAAACGCGCAATTGAGGCGGTATATCATGGTTCGGATGTCGAAGAGCAGCGATTGCGCGATCTTGTTCAGCTTGAAGATGAGAATCAGACGCAGGAGGCGGATTCATTTATTGAGGACGCGACCAGTGCTGATATAAGCAGCGAGGCTCTGGCGAGCAAGCCGCCTGTGATACGATTTGTCGATCTGCTTTTGAGCCAGGCTGTTAAGAGCCGGGCCAGCGATATTCATATAGAACCGCAGGAAAATTCGATGTCGGTCCGCATGCGTGTTGACGGGCTTTTGCGGGAAATGGTTCCGCCAGCCAAGCGTATGCAGGCTGCGGTTGTAACTCGCATAAAGATCATAAGCGAAATGGATATTGCCGAACGTCGGCTGCCGCAGGATGGGCGTTTTAAGATAAAGGCCCCGGGCAGGGATATCGATGTGCGTGTGAGCGCGATACCTACGATCTATGGGGAAAAGATCGTGATGCGCATACTCGATAAGACGGCGGTTAATCACGATATACACGCTATCGGTTTTGAACCGGAACTGCTGACGAAATTTAAAACAGTTCTCGCACAGCCGTACGGGATCATAGTTGTTACCGGACCTACGGGCAGCGGCAAGAGCACTACTCTTTATTCGGCGTTGAACTATCTGCGGGACCCGCGTAAAAATATTATGACTGTGGAAGACCCGGTTGAATATCGTCTTGCGGGAATCAACCAAACGCAGGTTAAGCCGGAAATCGACCTGGATTTCGCCATGTGCCTGCGTTCTATACTGAGGCAGGACCCGGATATTATTCTTATCGGCGAAATACGCGATAAGGAAACGGTCGAAATAGCGATAAAAGCATCGCTTACGGGGCATTTGGTTCTGAGTACATTCCATACGAACGATGCGCCGAGTGCGATTAGTCGGTTGAGGCATATGGGGATTGAGCCTTACCTGTTGGCATCATCACTAAATCTTATAGTAGCACAGCGGTTGATACGGAAAATATGCACATTTTGCAAGGAACCGGTACAGATTGCTCCTGAATTATGGCCTCGGCTTAAGCTTGATAAGGAAACGGTTGAGAAAAGCACGTTTTGCCATGGTAAGGGGTGCAAGGCTTGTGGCGGGACGGGGTACCTGGGGCGAGTGCCGATATTTGAATTTTTGATAATAGACAGTGAGATCCGCGAGAAGATCGTCGAAGGCGCAAGTGAATTGGCGATAAGGGCAGTCGCTAGGAAGAAGGGTTTTGGCGGGCTGCTTGAAAGCGGGGTAAGTCGCATGACGCAAGGTCTTACTACCGCAAGCGAGGTCATAGGGGTAACGTTTGCCGAGGATATCGGCGCTTTGTAAGGGAACGCAGATGGGGAATATTACAGGTACTGAACTTCTGGTAAAGATGGCCGAGGTCGAAGGGGCGAGCGATCTGCTGGTGACAGACGGTAAGCCGCCGCAATTGAGAATATACGGGGAACTTGTATCAATTGAAGGTTACGGCGATCTTACGGCGGAAGATACGGAACTTATCTGCATGTCGCTGATCAACAGCGAGCAGATAGCGATGTTCAAAAAAGACAGGGAATTCGACGGCTCGGTATTTATCGACGGGGTTGGGCGCTTCAGAATAAATCTTTACCTTCAGAAAGGCTCGGCGGCGCTTGTGGCAAGGCGGGTGGTTGAATCCATTCCCGGTTTTGAGAGCCTTTTGCTGCCGGATATAATTCGTAAATTCGCGATGCTGCCGCGGGGGCTTGTGCTTGTTACGGGGCCGGTGGGCAGCGGTAAAAGCACGACTGTGGCCTGTATGGTGGATTACATAAACCGCAGCCGTAAGTGCCATATCGTGAGTATAGAAGATCCGATCGAATATGTGCACAGCCATATTCTTTCGACTATCGATCAACGCGAGGTCGGCATGGATACGCATACGTTCCATGAGGCATTGCGGCGGGTATTGAGGCAATCGCCGGATGTAATCGTTATAGGCGAAATACGCGACAGGGAATCTGCGCAGGCTGCACTTACGCTTGCGGAAACGGGGCACCTGACGCTTGCGACACTTCATACGAGAGGATCGATATCATCTGTTAACAGATTCGTTGATATGTTCCCGTCGGAACAGATAGCACAGGTTCGCAATCAGTTGTCATCGTGTCTTGCGGGCGTGGTGTGGCAGCAGCTATTGCCAAAGAAGTATGTGGATGGGCTTGTTGTGGCCTGTGAGATAATGAATGTGATCCCATCGATCCGCGCGCTGATACGCCAGGGAAGGACGCACGAGATATTCAGCATTATTCAGTCGGGTAAGAAATACAGCATGAGCACGATGGATCAGGCTCTTGAACAGCTGGCAGCGAGCGACATTATTGATCTTTCGATGTTGTCGGAGAGATGTCCGGATTTTGCCGCGATGGCGAATTGATTGGAAAGTCATAAGTCACAAGTGGAGAAGTAGGCAACAGGCATCAGGCAAGAGGCAACAGATAGGGATAGGAAGAATTGTTGCGGGTTACGAGTTGCGGGTTGCAGGTAACAAGAGAAGAATTTTTACCACAGAGAACACCGAGGACACGGATAGGAAAACCCGAAATTCGAAGATCGAAACCCGAAACAAATGCCAATAGAAAAATGAGAAATCATGTGCTTAGTGGGAATGACATAGTCGTTTTGGTTCACATTGTGCAACTTTGTTGACGGGTTTTGAGGGGGGAATTAGTATTAGAAAAACTTATGATTGGAGGGCAAAAAAAGTGAAAATGAGGGTGGGGCGCGGGGGTAGCGCCGGTGTGCGCGGGGGAGTTGAGGGTAAGTTGAGATTGGGTTGAGAGGGGGAGCCGGGATTGATTTACGGGTTGCGAGTTGCGGGTTGCGGGTTAAGAAGGCTTCACCACGGAACTCACGGAACGCACGGAAATTGAGAAGAGGTTCAAAAGCCTAAGTTTAAAGTGCAAGAACAGGGTTCAGCGTTGAGCGTTTAGGGTTGAGAGTTCAGGGAAGAAAGGCAAGAGAGACGAGGTAGGCCCCTGTGGGACCACTTTCTATGGATTCCTCGGCCTCACTTCGCTATCGCTCGATTCGGC
>MHYB01000015.1:10021-11022 GCA_001824635.1 Planctomycetes bacterium GWF2_50_10 | reverse complement strand
TGGTTTTGAGTTGTGGAGCGCGCTGCGGGACTAGGGTTACGGGTTATGGGGATGACAAGTCGCTTCACATGGTATTATGGGACGGTAAAATAAGCGGGCGGGATTGGGGCGAATTACTTTAAAGACGTGGCCTCTTGTGCCGATAATGTGTGTAGCTATTTTGAATCAGAAGTCAGAAGACAGGAGTCAGGAGGAGGAAGTTAACCACGGATTAACACTGATTTTAAGATAAGGTAAGAAAGAGAAAATTTAGCCACGGATTAACACGGATTAGAGCCACAGATGGCACAGATTTTAAAGAAGAGATTTCACAGATTAAGAGAAGAAGAGAAGAATTTTTACCACAGAGAGCACAGAGGACACGGAGAGGGATAGGGATAGTTTCGGAAAAAGTGAGAAGGCTAGCGACGGATTGTAGAGATGGAAAATTATAAATTTATTGCCAGGGATGGGGCGGGGCGGAGGCGCGAGGGCGTGCATCCGGGGGTATCTCATATTGAGGTGCTGACTTGGCTGCGCTCGCAGGACCTTACGCCGGTGAGCGTGAGCAGGGCAGGCGGGGCGGGGGCTGCAAAGCCGATCTTCGGCAAGGGCGTCAAATCGGCGGATATGTCGAACTTCTGCTGGCAGCTTACCACGATGATCGAGGGCGGCGTGCCGGTAACGGCGGCGGTCGATACGATCAGCGAAGATATGGAAAACCCGGTGCTTCGTCATATTCTTGCGGAAATTAGCGATAAAATGAGGCGCGGTGAGACTTTGGGCGACTGCGTTTCGCAATATCCCAAGATATTCAACCAGATATTCTGCGCGATGCTGATGGCCGGTGAGGCGGGCGGTTCTTTGCCGCAGACACTGCACAGGCTGGCGCAATATTATGATAACCGCGATAAACTCCAGCGAAAAATAAAAGGGGCGATGGCTTATCCTGTTTTTGTGATGAGCTTTATTGGTTTGATCGTTATAGCAATTATGACGTTCATTATTCCGCGTTTTAAGAT